>NZ_CP016201.1:2247153-2270927 GCF_001683335.1 Selenomonas sp. oral taxon 126 | reverse complement strand
GTTCTCCGGGCCGCGAATGGTGGCGATGCGGCGATGCCCCTCGTGCAGGAGACACTCCACTGCGTCCATCGAGCCACGGAAATCCTCGGAAAATACGCCGTCAAAACGCCCGTGCTTGAGGCTGCGGTCAATGAGGACGACAGGTACACCCGCTTCCTCGAACGCAAGGAGGCGGCTGCAGGTCTCCTCATTCTCTGCATCCACCGGAATGACAAGGATGCCGGAGAGTCGCTCCGTTTTGACGTACTCGAAGAATCGGTGTTCTTTTTCAACGCTGTCATCCGTTCCATACAGAAAGATGTTGTAACCACTTTCATCAGCAGCATTTGTGATCCCACGCAACAGCTGCGCGAAGAACGGATTCTCTATGTCGGGGATCAGGAACCCGATATTCCCCGTATTACCCGTACTGAGCTTTCGCGCCAGCGCATTCGGCGTATAGTCCAGCTCGGCAATGGTGCGTACGACCCGCTTCCTCGTCGCCTCACTGACATGAGGGCTGCCGTTCAGCACGCGCGACACAGTTGCGGAGGAAACCCGCGCGCATCTGGCAACATCGTAAATATTAACGCTCATCGCTGCGACTCCTTGTAGGGAAGCACTGATAAATTCAGCACCGTCATCTTAGCGCATCTTTTCTGTCCTCTCTGCCCCTCGATCCTCCACATAGCCTCTGCTATGCGTCCGGTTTGTCTCCTGGACAGGAAAGAAAATCTACACCAATCTGAGGATCTATTTTATCAGCGATTCTCTAGGGAATCCTGCAAGGCGGCGTATGCGATCACCGCGTGTATCGAAACAAGGTGCAGGAAGTCCATAAAATTTGTAACCGATTACAGCTTTAGTTTATTCTGTTTTTTTGGAATTGTCAATAGAATGTTTTTGGATGTTTTGATATGCTATGATACGCGCGGCTTGAGGAAGTCCTCCAACTCCTCCCGCCTCGGGTAGGACATCTGCGTGCCCTTTCGCGTGACGCTGAGTGCAGCAAAGGCGCTTGCCCGCTGCATCGCAGCCGATACATCGCGATCTTGGACGTAGGAACTGCAGAAACAGCCGATAAAGGCGTCCCCTGCCCCCGACGTATCGACGGCATTGACCTGATATGCCTCGATATATTGCTTCTCGTCTGCCGTCATCCAGAGCGCGCCGCGCCCGCCCAATGTGACGATGACATTTTTCAGCCCACGCTCTATCAGGGAGGCAGCCGCCTGCTCCACATCCTTCCGCGTCTCCGTCGGCATACCGGTGAGGATCGCAAGCTCCGTCTCGTTGGGGACGAAGAAATCGCAGGCGCAGACCTTCTCTATGTCCAGATCCTTTGTCGCGGGCGCAGGGTTGAGCAGCACGGGAATGTGATGCTTCTGCCCAAACGCAATCGCATGGTAAACGGTTGCAAGCGGGATTTCGAGCTGCAAAACAATCAGGCTGCATTCCCTGAGATCCTTTTCGCCCGCGTCAATATCCGCCGGCATCAGATGATTGTTTGCACCCTTGATGATCAGGATGCTGTTCTGCCCGCTTTCATCGACAAAGATCGGCGCAACACCGCTCGATACGTCGGGCACCTTTTGCACATAGGTCGTGTCAATGCCGTATTTCCGAAAGTTGCTGATGGTATTATCCGCGAAAATATCGCTGCCGACCTTCGTCATCATCAGGACATCCGTGCCGCAGACTGCAGCCGCCACCGCCTGATTCGCGCCCTTCCCGCCGCAGCCCAGCGTAAAGTCGGGCGCTTCAAGGGTTTCCCCAAGGATCGGCATCCGCGTGATGTAGGAGGTCAGATCGACCATATTGGAGCCAATGACTGCAATCCTCATAGTGCATCCTCCTTTGCGTCAGTGATAATCTTGACGCCGCTGCTCGTGCCCAGCCGCGAAGCGCCCGCCGCGACCATCTCCTCTGCATCTGCGCGGCTGCGGACACCGCCGGACGCCTTGACGCCCATGTCCGCGCCGACCGTCTCGCGCATGAGGCGGACATCCGCGACAGTTGCCCCGCCCGTAGAAAAGCCGGTCGAGGTTTTGACGAAATCCGCGCCCGCCTCTTTGGCAAGCCGGCACGCCGTCACTTTCTCCTCATCGGTGAGCAGACATGTCTCAATAATCACTTTTGTAAGCGCTTTCCCTTTTGCGACAGCAACGACCCCCTTTATATCGTCGCGCACATAGTCGTTGTCCCGATCCTTCAACCGCCCGACGGCGATCACCATATCGACCTCCTCGGCGCCGTCCGCAATCGCCTGACGCGCCTCAAACGCCTTAACCGCCGTGGGCGTCGCCCCCTGTGGGAAGCCGATCACCGTGCAGGTCTTGACGCCGCTGCCCTTCAATCGCTCTGCGGCGTAGGAGACCCAGATCGGGCTGACGCAGACCGAGGCAAAGCGATGCGCTTTCGCTTCGTTTAGGAGCTTGTCCAGATCCGCTTTTCGCGCATTTGTTTTGAGTAAGGTATGGTCGATCATTTTTGCCAAGTCCATAAGATCCCTCCTAAAACATTAAGAATCTTCAGTGATAAAATTTTAGCACTCTTTCTGTGCATTGTAAAGTGCCAAAACATCGCTCGCGGTCTGCTCAACGGGAAGCGCCTCCCGATAGCGATCCAAAAAGGACTGCGCCCCGCGTACGCCCGCTGTGCGCGGGGCAAGTGTCTGCGCGTTCTTTGCTGCAAATATCTCGCTCTCCAGGAAATCGGCGAGGCAGCGCCCCTTTCCGTGCGCTGCATATCGCGCAAGCACCGCCATGCCCCACGCACCACCCTCCGAGGCGGTCTCCATCACCGTAATCGGGAGGTTCAAAAGATCTGCCAATGCCTGCTGGGCAATGATCGGCGTGCGGAACAGCCCGCCATGCGCAATCATACCGTCTATGACGAGCCCTTCATCGCGCGTCAGGATGTCGAAGCCGATCCGAATCGGCGCAAACGCCGCATAAAGGTGCGCGCGCATAAAGTTTGCAAGCGTGAACCTGCTGTTCGGTGTCCGAACAAAGAGCGGTCTGCCGTGCTGCGTGCGTGTGAGATTCTCGCCGGAGAGGAAGCTATAATTGACAAGCCCGCCCGCATCATCATCGGCATATGCAGACTGCTCGAACAGAATCCGATAGAGCTGATCGGCGGACAGACTGCTGCCAAGAGCGTCGGCAAATTCGCGAAAAATCGAGACCCACGCGTTGATGTCCGAGGTACAGTTGTTGCTGTGCACCATAGCTGTCGCAGAGCCGTCCGGCGTCATCACAATGTCGATATCCCGATAAACATTTTTGAGCGGACGCTCAAGCACATTCATGGAAAAAATGGAAGTTCCCACCGAGATGTTCCCCGTCCTCCTGCGCACGCTGTTTGTCGCGATCATCCCCGTACCGGCATCGCCCTCCGGCGGGCACATCATACAGCCCGCCTCGAGCGCGCCGCTCTCATCGAGAAGTGACGCGCCCTCCTTGGTGAGTCGTCCTGCCTCCTCCCCCGCCGCGCACACACGGGGCAGGAGATCGGAAAGAGGCTTGCACAGCTTTCGGGCTTCGGGCAGCGCAGAGAAGATCGACATCATTCCGCTGTGATAGGTTCCACCGGACGGATCAATCGGAAACATCCCCGAAGCATCGTCAATTCCCAGTGCCTTCTCACCGGACAGCCGCCAGTGGATATAGCCGGAGAGGGTCGTCATGTAGTCAATCGCCCCGACGTGCACCTCATCCGAAAGCAGCGCCTGATCTATATGCGCCGCACTCCATCGCTCCGGAATATTGAAGGAGAATGCGCGCGTCAGACGCTCCGCCGCTTCCCCTGTCGTATTGTTCCGCCACGTTCGGAACGGAACGAGCAGCTTGCCTTCCACATCAAAGACGAGGTACCCGTGCATCATGCCGCTGATTCCAAGCGCCGCAACACGGTGGATAGTTACGCCGTATTTCTCTTCTGTATTGCGGCGCAATTCTGCATACGCACTGCGCAGCCCCTTCCAGATTTCCGCCTCATCATAGGTCCAGTAGCCGTCCGCCAGACGGTTTTCCCATGCATAGCCCCCCTGTGCGAGCGTTTTTGACGCTGCATCCGTCAGTACAGCCTTGATTCTCGTCGATCCGAGCTCGATGCCGAGAAATACATCGCCTGCCCTGATTGCAGCCGCCACTTCCCTGTTCATAAATACACACTCCTCTACACTTCTAAAAAATACAGCAGAATGGTATCTGTACGCCAATTCTGCTGTATTTTTATTCAAATTTACTCGACCGTAACTGACTTCGCAAGGTTGCGCGGCTTGTCCACGTCGCAACCGCGCGTGATCGCTGCATAGTAGGCGAGCAGCTGCAGCGGGATAACGGAGAGGATCGGCATGATGAACTCATCCGATGCCGGCACGTGCATGACGTGATCGACATACTTCTCAAGCTCCCGATCGCCCTTGGCAGCAATGCCGATGACGACGGCGTCGCGCGCCTTGACCTCCTTGATGTTCGAGAGCGTCTTCTCGTAGACGTTTCGCTGCGTTGCAAGTGCAATGACGGGCACGCCCTCGACAATCAGCGCAAGTGTGCCGTGCTTCAGCTCGCCCGCCGCATATGCCTCGGCGTGAATGTAGGAAATCTCCTTGAGCTTCAGCGCACCCTCAAGCGAGACGGCATAGTCCAGACCGCGCCCGATGTAGAAGACATCCTCGTTGAAGCCGTACTGCTTCGCAAAGGTCTTGATCGGATCGACGTCGGAGAGGATCTCGGAGACCTGCGCGGGAATCTCCTGCAACTGCGCAACGAGCTCTGCTGTGCGCTCCGCCGCAATCGTCCCCTTGATCTCCGCCATGTAGAGCGCAAGCATGAAGAAGAGCACGAGCTGTGTCGTATACGCCTTCGTCGAGGCGACCGCAATCTCAGGGCCCGCCCATGTATAGACGACCTGATCTGCCTCGCGCGCGATGGACGAGCCAACCACGTTCGTGATGGCAAGCGTCTTTGCCCCGCGCCGCTTCGACTCCTTCAGCGCGGCGAGCGTGTCGCTCGTCTCGCCCGACTGTGAGACCACGATGAGGAGCGTATGCTCGTCGACAATCGGGTCGCGATAGCGGAACTCCGAGGCGACATCGACCTCGACGAGGACGCGCGCCATCTTCTCGATGTAGTATTTGCCGACGAGACCCGCATGATATGCCGTGCCACAGGCGACAATATAGATTTTGTTGAACGAATTGAGATACGCGGCATCCCATCCGAGCTCCTCGAAGGAAATCGACTTCTTGTCCGCCGTGATGCGCTGACTCATCGTGTCGCGCACCGCCTTCGGCTGCTCGTTGATCTCCTTGAGCATGAAATGCTCATAGCCGCCCTTTTCCGCAGCTTCGGCGTTCCACGTAACCTCGAAGACCTTCTTCGGGACGGGCGCGCCCAGATGATTCGTCACCTCGACTGCATCCTTGCACACGACGGCAAGCTCTCCGTCCGCCAAAATATAGGTGCGGCGCGTCTTCGAGATGATTGCGGGAATATCCGAGGCGATGAAGTTCTCGCCCTCACCGAGTCCGATGATGAGCGGGTTGTCCTGCTTCGTGCAGAGCAGCATGTCCGGATGTTTGCGGCTCATGAATGCAAGCGCATACGAGCCTTCGATCCGCTCGAGCACTGCGCGCACGGCGGCGATGAAGTCCCCGCTGTAGACCTCCTCGAGGAGGTGTACGACGACCTCCGTATCCGTCTCGGACTTGAAGACATGCCCCTTTGCAATGAGCTCTTCCTTCAACGAGAGATAGTTCTCGATGATTCCGTTGTGCACAATGGCAAAGTCGCCGTGGCAGTCCGTATGCGGATGCGAATTCACATCCGACGGACGCCCGTGCGTCGCCCAGCGCGTATGACCGATGCCAAGGCTGCCCTGCGGCACATTCCCCTTGATCTTGTCGCGCAGTGCGGCGAGGCGGCCGACGCTCTTTTCGACGCGAATCTCGCCGTCGTTGTAGACGGCAATGCCCGCCGAGTCATAGCCGCGATACTCGAGCTTCGACAGCCCGTCGAGCAGGAACTCCGCCGCCTGACGATCCCCAACATAACCCACGATTCCACACATAAAAATACCTCCTGAACGAAAATTTGCTCAGGGATTTCGCTCCGTCTGCAGCTTTGTCCGCAGGGTCGCCCCTGCGCTTTGACCGCAGACTCTCGACAGAGTGTGCCGGAAGGCATCCGCTGACGGCTCGACAACCTTCTCCTCGTCCTCTGAAACAGTATGTGTTCCAGAGCCAGCGCTAAGAAATACTTCTTTTTCATAAAAGAAATCCCTATGCATCTATGATGCACAGGGACATTCTATCTGATATTGCACAAGAAGTCAATTATTTACATAGTGACTAAAACTGCCAATCACAAGCTGCGGAAACTCCGCGTGAAGCGCCTCCATAAACGCCCGCGTGCCGACGGGTGCGCCGTCTGCCGCCGGCATTGTCTGCAAGAAGAGGGTCGGATCGATGTTCAGGTTCCGCATCTGTATCATCTGAACGGGCAGCGCGCGGAAGAATTCCTGCCATGCGGCAAGCTCCTCCACTCTGTCTGTAAAGCCCGGAAAGTGCAGGAGGTTCAGCGAGACGTAGACGCCGTGATCGAGCGCGTAGCGCAGGGATTCCTTTACATTGTCCAGCGGATAGCTTGCGCGATAATATGCGTCATAACTCTCGTCGCGCGCGCTGATGATGGAGACGCGCAGGGAGTCGAGCCCCGCGTCCACAATCTTCCGCATTCCTGCGGGAAAGCCCGCATTCGAGTTCATATTGATCTGCCCGCGCTGCGTTACGGCGCGAATCTGCCGAATCCCCTCGGCAATCCGATCCGCCGCAAGCGACGGCTCGCCCTCGCAGCCCTGCCCAAAGCTGATGATGCCGTCGGGGGCAATGGAGAGATGATAGATGCCGACCTCGGCAATCTCCTCTGCCGTCGGTGAGAATGTAATGCGCTCCTGCGGCGAGGGGCAGCACTCCGAGCTTTGGAGCGAGATGCAGCCGAGGCAGTTCGCATTGCATACGGGCGAGGTCGGCACGCCGCACTCCCAACGCCTGTAGAACAGATTCTGCGCCGTCAGGCAGTGATAGTTCAGCGAGCAGTTCCCGACCTGTTCCACAATGCGGTTGTGCGGCAGCTCCTTCATCGTCCGCCGCACGAGTTTTTTGAGTTCCTTTCCATTGTAGTTGGCAGGGTCCCATTTCTCGTTTTCATCCGTGTAGACGGCAGCAGCGCAGAGCTGCCCGTGATGGGAAACGACAGCGGTATATCCGTAGAGCGGCAGCGGCGCAGCGCCCTCCATGCGGTCGAATGCGGGCAGATGCGTGCGCGTATAGCCCTGCGGCAGGATTGCGGCGACCGCCGTGCCCGCGATGCGCTCCTCCGCACCGTCAGCTCCCTGCCCCACTGCCGCATGATCGGGCATAAACATGAGATCGGCGCTCTCAGGAAGCGGAATGAGATCGGCAGGACAGAGCGGAACATTGGACGAACCAATGCGACCACATCCGCGCACGCCCTCTGCCTCGCAGATGTTGCCGCGACGGTCGGCGTAGACCGCCGTGATCTCACTCTGCTGTGCGCGTTTCGCTGCTTTCGCCTTCATGATTTTCCTCTTGTTTTCGCGCCTTCTTCTTGTGCGGATTGTAACGGTTCATCGCGAGCTCCACGCCGTCCGTCACAATGCACTCCACGGCGGGCAGGAGATAGCCGATAGCCTCACGGATCTTCGGCACATCCTCCGCAGTAAACGGTGCAAGCACATGGTTGATGACCGTCCATCCTGCGGGCGGACGGCCGACACCGATGCGGACGCGTGCAAAGTCCTCGCCGCCCACGTGCGCGATGATGGACTTGATGCCGTTGTGCCCGCCCGAGCTGCCCTTTTTCCGAATGCGCACCGTCCCCGCAGGGATGTCCATATCATCGTGAACGACGGTCAGATCGTCCGCCGTCATTTTATAGTAGGAAAGCATGGGGCCGATTGCCTCGCCGCTGTTGTTCATGTAGGTCAGGGGTTTGACAAGGAAGACCTTTTCGCCGCCGATCCGCACCTCTGTGACAGCGGAGAAAAAATCTTCCTTCCATGCGGGCGCGTTCAGCCGCTCCGCGAGTGCACCCACGAGCATAAAGCCGACGTTGTGCTTCGTCCGGGCATACTCCGCACCGGGGTTGCCGAGCCCTGCAATCATCTTCATGACTTACTCCTTCGTCGGGTCGCCAATCAGGAAGAGATAGGCGAGCACAATGATGCCGAGCGCGATGCGGTACCAGCCGAATGCCGTGAAATCGTTGCGCTTGATGTAGCGCAGGAGGAACTGAATCGAGAGGATGGAGACGATGAACGCCGTCACCATGCCGACGCCGAGGATGACGAGCTCCGTGCCCGAGTAGTTCCATCCGAATTTGACGAGTTTCAGAAAGGACGCACCGAACATGACGGGAATTGCGAGGAAGAATGTGAACTCCGTTGCAACGTAGCGGCTCGCCCCGAAGATGATGCCGCCGAGGATCGTCGCGCCCGAGCGGCTTGTGCCCGGGACGAGGGAGAGTACCTGAAACATGCCGATGATGAACGCCGTCCGATAGTCCAGTGCGGAGAGATCGTCCACGCGCGGCGTGCGGCGCTTGTTCCAGCGCTCCACCACGATGAAGAGGACGCCGTAGAGAATCAGCATGGCGGCGACCACGGGGGCATTCATGAAATGCTCCTCCATGTATTTATTGAACGCGAGGCCAATCACGGCGGCGGGCAGACAGGCGACGATGACCTTGCCCCAGAGGTCGAGCGTGGCACGGCGCTCCGCCTGTGACTTGCTCTTTAGAAACGGATTGAGCTTCTCCGCATTCAGCACGACGACGGCGAGAATCGCCCCGAGCTGGATAACGACGAGGAACATATCCATGAACGCCATCGACACATCGAGACGGATGAACTCGTCGACGAGGATCATATGCCCCGTGCTGGATACGGGCAGCCATTCCGTCAAGCCCTCCACGATGCCGAGAATGACGACCTTCACCAATTCTATCAATGCAATATCCACTGTAAATATACTCCTCCTCTGATAAGCTTTCCAAAATCCTGCCTATTATAGCACAGTTCTCCGCTCTATGGGGCAAATCCCACAAAAGCGGCGAGTGGCGCGTAACTCATCCCGACACTGACAACTTGCAGAAAATGCTTACCACGCCTCAATCCGTCACAGTTCCTTCGGTCGTGGGAATGAGTCGTGACAGATATTGCACATCCTCGTCCTCGGGCAGCAATTCTTTCAGCTCGTTCAGCTCCGTTTTTGCCTTTTCGATTTGCCCTTGCTGAATATAGGTCATCACTTTCCGCTTACGAAACGCGATCCATCCCTCAGAATACGCTGCGGCTGCCGAAGAAAGCTCTCCAATACGACAATAATCCTCTGCTTGCTCATTTGCTACTTCACGAAGCGATAGCAACCAGTTGGCGATCCCTTTGAAAAGCTCTTTACGATGATCCTGCAGCTCCTGTCCCCCTTCAAGCTGTACGTCGAAATTCTCCCACGCCATCAGTTGATGCGTGTACCTGCAGTTGACCATTTCAATGAAATAATGCAGCTTCTCCGAATCAGGCATCTCCGCGCGCAATAGCACTTCGGCGGTATCCCTAAGCGCGTACATATATACTTCATATAAGAACTCCCAATTACGTTGACTGATGGTACCAAACACGCTCAAGTAGTCAATGGCGACTTCATGCAAAATTTGATCGCATTGAACCCGCTGCGGATGCATGGTATAAGACACCGATTTGGGGGATATATAATACCTATGCAGCGACCGCGGCAAAATTCCGACGCGTTTCGCATTTTGAAAAACACGCATCGTATTGAATGTATCACCGCCGTAGGCGACGGGATAGTTCGGACAATCTTCATGTCTCGTGATATAGTTCCGAAGGACGCTGCCTTTATATAATTTGCCCCAACACGTTCTCATAAAGCCATGATACCACGGAAACAGTTCCGCAAATTGCTGTCCCTCCAAGATCAACGTCTCATGGAGCAAACGCTGACGGACCAATCGATTCTCTTGTTCAACATTCAGGAAATCATTGCCGCAGCAGGCAATGTCCAGGTCATACTTCTGCATGAAGCCAAGCATTTCTTCAAAAAATGTCGGCAGATATTCGTCATCGGCATCGAGTTCACAAAAATAATCGTCATCATCGACATGAAGCGGCAAATCAATATATTCCGCACTGTCCTCCCAAACGTGATTCACTTCATTATAGAACGGAACAATGCGGCGATCCAATGCCGCATACGCCTCGATGATCTGACGGGTCGCCCCACCGTCAGTAGAGCCATTGTCACACAGGTAGTAGATATAGTCTGTATGTGTCTGATGAAGGACGCTGTCCACGGTGCGCCGCAATGTTTTGGAAGCATTATAGGCATGCGTTCGTATATATATCTTCTTCATAGCAATTTCTCAGATTTTATACTCTTTCAAACGAAAACAGCGTGTTGACCTCATGGCTCGGATCCGGATGATGCTCCTTGAGCGCAAAACCGTTTTGCGCCATCAGGTCAATCACTTCCTGCTCCGTGAAATGATTGACATAGGCAGATATACGTCTGCCCTCTATATCCGGAAACTTCTCCAGCGTCATATACGATAAAATAATTTTCTGTTTTGTTGTTGCAGATACATGGCGCAGCAGCGACTCGGCTGTGGTTACAAACTCCAATATCCCGGTAAGTACGGCAACATCGGCAGATATATCGGGGAAATCTCCCGCATTCAAATCACATACGATAGTTTCATCCGAACGTCGAATATAATCAATGGGATAGTATTCCGCACAACCGGCAGGCAGGAGTGTTTTCAAAAACATCTCGCCGGCGCCATAATCAATGACGGAGTGAACATTTTCATCGATCCACATAGCAACATCCCTGTTCCGCATGCGCATCCGCTTCCAATCGGCCTCCTGATCCAGCGCGGACCAAGTGACGTTCTCCGCGATAAACAACGTATATGAGAGGATCTGATCTGCCGGAACGCCCAAGTCCTCCAACTGTTTTTTTATTTCGTGAAAGAACACCGCTGATGAAATCAAAACATTGGCATTCGGATAGGCCGCCCTCATCTCCTGCGGCGAAAGAACCTTCCGTCCATCCTGTCCGCGCTCCTGTTTTTCCGTATTATTATCTGCAAGACAGGCAATCGGTATATGGTGCGCGTCACAATACGCGATGATTTTCGCCCCCATTCCTCCCATTCCAAAGAGTGCAAGGGGACGCTCGGTCAATCGTGCTCTGAGCCCTTCAGGGTCTTTCGGCTGTATCAACATACATTCTTCCTCTATCAAATTCCCTTACTTTTCCTGACCAACTGCGCAATCGCGTCTGCATTGGCAAAGTTGACCGCTGTCAGCGCCTCATCGGCAATTTCGACATCGAACGCGATCTCCAGCTGTGCCGCCAAATGAAGAATCACAAGGGAATCCAAAATACCGCTTTCGATGAGCTCGGTTGTTTCCGTTATCTCTTCATAGGGGCGCATCTTTTTCATGATCCCGATAATTTTTTTTACCACAGTATGCTCCTCCTAACTCGATTCGATCGATCTTGCCATTCGCATTGAGCGGCAGCGCCTCCAAATCCACGATAAGGGCGGGCAGCATATAATGCGGCAAACGGGTTTTCAAATACTGATACAATGCCGTCTTGTCGATGCCCTCGGCAGCCACAAAAAGGATGATCCTCTGCTTTTGTGCATCGTACAGGGCGCAGCTCTGCTTCACATCCCGATACGCGCTCGCCGCTGTCTCAATCTCCCCCAACTCAATCCGGTGCCCCATATGTTTGATCTGGTAATCTTTGCGCCCCAGATACAGCAGCTCGCCATACTGATTATATCGTACCAGATCGCCGGTACGATATATTTTTTCGGGATACATGGTGTTGAGCGGATTCTGTGTGAATGCGGCAACCGTTTTTTCGGGGTTGCGATAATATCCATGGGACAGGCAGGTGCCCCTGACGCACAGCTCGCCAATCTCCCCGTCGGCAGCCGGCTCATCCCGTTCGTTCAACACCAGAATATCGGTGTTGCGGCAGGGGAATCCAATCGGAAGGCTTTCCACATCAGAAAATTCACGTTCCACGATAAAATAGGTGCAAACATCTGTGATTTCGGTAGGCCCGTAGAGATTGGCATACAGGGCATTGGGAAGGGCGCGGCGCCAAACATTCAACTGGGCGGTCGGCATCACTTCACCGCAAAACAAAATTTTCTCGATCCCCTTGGGGCAGACCGTATCCAAGGCACCCGAGTTCGCAACGAGGACGAGCGCCGAAGGCACCCAAAAGATTGTATTGATCCCGGCCTCATCCAGATAGCGGCACAGCCGTTTCGACGATAAGAATTTTTCCTCCGGAATGATGACCATTGTGCCGGCATTTTTGACGGTACTGTAAATATCCAGAATCGAATTGTCAAAGTAAAACGGTGCTTGGTTTCCAAACACCGTACGCTCGGAAAACGCAAACGTCTCTGCAAGCCACTCGGTATAGTCGATCACCGAACGGTGACTGACGACCACGCCTTTGGGTATGCCGGTGGAGCCGGAGGTGAACATCACATACAGCGGGTCGGTGTCGATCATCGTGCGCCGGATCCGATCGAGCACACCCTCATCGACCGTCCCGTCACGCAGCTCTTCGAGCTCCATCACTGCGGCATCTGCGGCGACTTCGGCAGCGGCTTCATAATGCGTCCGATCCGTGATAATGGCGGCAGGACGCAGCGTCTCCATAATACTGCGCAGCCGCTCCCTCGGCATTGCCGTGTCCAGCGGCGTGTAGAAATTCCCGCTGTATGCCGCCGCAAAGAATGCGATGATGCAATTCACGCCCTTCGGCAAATACACGGCGACAGGTCGGCATTTTTGCCCACCGAGAAATGCAGCAATGGCAGAGGCACATGCCCGACTCTGTCGTGCAAACTGAGAAAAGGTCACCTGTCGCGCCGCGTCCCGGAATGCAATTTTATCCGGGCACCGCGCAGCGGCATATTGCAGATATTGGGTGACATTCGTAAGCATAGCAGCCCCCTATCCCATCACAGCGCGAATCGCCTCGGATTCATGAAGGAAATGCAGCAGTTTGCTCCGACCGGCGTAGTTTGAGGTCTCATCGATCGTATTCGCTGCTGCAAACTCATCTGCCGTGAGCAGGAAGCTCGCATCTGCAACACGATAGTCCAGCCCTTCGCGATCCAGAAATCCATACAGCTTCGTAAAATTCTCATGATATCTCGCCTTAAAATCCCCCCCAAAGAAGCGTTCGCCCTGCATATAGTTGACCGGAGGCACATAGAGAACGATGGGAATCCCGTGCTCATTGAGCAGCCGGATGGTCTTTTTCAAATACACGACCCCTTCCGTCTCCTCCTTGATGCGAAATAGATAGTTCATCTGCATATACAGCTTCTCGCTGGTATCGTCCTCCGTTTTCTTAAAAGAGGCAAACGACTCCACCTGGAAGCGGCGAAACCGCTCTGCGGCAAGCTCTGCATACGCGGAGAACTCTGCCCGCGGCTGCTCTGTGGCGTCCACCAGGCGGCGGATGAGCGTCGGGTGCTGCGTGCGCGGCATAAGATGTGCCTTTGGCGTCAATGCCTCCATCACCAATAATAACAACATTGCCGGACGTTCTCCCCGATCCAGCAGGGCGCGGAGGATATGGTAGTGCGCCTGTTGACCAAGGCCGTGCACCGCGAGTACCTTGCAATGCTCCGCACCGAAGCTCGTTTTTATCATATCGCCCAGAGAATCCGATACTTCGTCGGTCAATGCGATATGCGAGAAGGCACAGTCCCCCATCACCAGCAGATGATCACTGACCGTCCGCTCATATTCCGCAACATAGGCGTCATAAACCGACAGATCAAAGGAGAACCAGTCCCGTCCCTCCTCCAACTTTGCGTCAGTCAACTGATCTCTCATAGATCCGCTGTTTTCCGGTGAGACGAGGAAAACCTGCCGCCCCCGGTAAGACAGGGCATCGCTGAGCGAACAAATATCGTAGTCATGAATGAGATGCCCCTGTTTCTCAGGATTGTTATCACAGAAAACAATCTTGTGAAAGCCATTCTGTTCCAGGATGTGCAGCAGGCAGCAGCCGCGTATTCCGGCACCGAAGATCACAATCCGACACTCGGCGAGAATGTTCCTGAGCCGCGCCACCTCAGATTGGAAATACTGGTAGACGAGAGCATTCTCCGACGTGACTGGCCATGCAAAATCAATTTTATCACACATCGTTTGATATTTCCTCCAATCGTTCCAATATCCCATCCTTATAGGGATCAAGGATATCTCCGGAGCCTGTCACCGTATTAAAAGGCACAAAACATTCTTTGCAGGAGCTATGCCGATAGCGTGTCAAACGCAAATGTTCCTTCAAAAAATCCAGTCGCTGACGGCTGTTCCATGCCAGCTGCAAGGTCGTATCATGGATATTGCCAAGACTCATCGGCGGCGGAAGACTGGTACAGGGATAGATTCCACCGTCCGGCGCTACGAACATCTTATAAAAGACCAGCGGACAGTAATCCACCTTGCCGCATTCATACGCGTATTTATTGACATTTTTATCTGCCTTGACATCTATATTCTGCCAGAGCGGGACGACGCTTTCCACAAATATGCTGTCCGCAATGCCATCAAAAAGTTCGTAAAAACGGCGTTTGCCCTCCTGCACAGCTTCGTTCCCAAACGCGGCATCCGCGATCTTGATATGAATCTTCAAATCCTCCGCTTTCGTCTCGTACATGAGCTTCAGATGATTGCAGAATCGTTGAAAATCTATGTTCGCGCTGCAGGTGCGCTGATACGCTGCGGCATCCAGGCCTTGCAGCGAAACGACAATGCGTGAAAATCCCGCTTGCGCGATACGCGCGGCATTATCCTCCGTCAAAAGGGAGGCATTCGTGTGCATATCAATGCGCTCCGCAACATTCAGCTGTTTCAGAAGACGCACCATATCCACAAGATGCGGATTGCACAAGGGCTCGCCGTGCCCCGAGAGCGAAACCAGCTTCAATTTCTGAGGGAAATCCTGGAGCTGCCGTGCGGCCTTTTCAAAGACCTCCGGGGACATCAGCTCGCCTGCGGCAGCGAAGCTCCAACTCGCATCCTTTTCCCCCGACCGAAAGCAGTAGCTGCATCTGAAGTTGCAGCGCTCACTCAGATCCAAGATCACAGAAAGGGGCGTCGCCAGCGGCAGCCGTTCGCCCAAAACGACACGATCGGTATGATAGGAGGGTTCGCGAATGGTCATGATACACCTCGTTTAGATTTTTCGCAACACGCTCCACACGCGCTATTGCACGGCGTACAGCACCGTGTCCAACAAGTTGTCACTGTAATGACGCAGCGTAAATTGATAACCCACATCATAATCTGCCAATAATTGGGACAGGGTATAGATGTCCTCCGGTTTGTGATACGCGCAAATCGCCAGTTTCGGCAGAGCACGCTTGATCATGTGTTCCGCGCCAAGAAGAGCCTCTTTCTCCGCACCTTCGATATCCAGCTTGATCAGGGTCGGCTGATCGGGCAAATCCGCAAAAAATTGATCCAGACTTGTCACCTGTATGACCCCATCGCCGGATTCGGAAAGCTTTGAACTCGCGCTTAGATTTGTGCGATAGTGACGTTCGGCTTCGCCGGACCACAGACCTTTTTGCACCAATGTCATATGTTCCATGCCTGTGAGGTTTTGGACGGCTTTCCCATAGTTGGTGTCATCGATTTCAAAACCGTAATAGTGTCGGAAATGCCCCTTCGTCTGACGAACGAATGCCATCGCTGTATCGCCGTCGAACATGCCCCCGTCCACAAAGACTTCCTCGCTGCTCAACATGACCCCCGCCGAACGATCAAAATATTCTGCGCCCTGAGACGGTTGGAGCGGTGCGGACAGCAAATATCCCTCCACGCGATTGCATATGATCTCTTTGGAAATATCATCCGCAAAAAAATCATACGCCCACTCATATCCATCTACATGCGGCAAGAAGTCTTCGATCATCATCGCATGGATCGGCAGGTTTTCTACGATGAAAATACGCTCCTCCGACATGCCCGACAATAGCAGATCCTGTCGAATATCATGTGCATGCGCGATCGAGCATATCAGTATATTTGCCCCTTTGTAATGCAGCAATAAATCTTTCGGAGATATGATCGGCAGCGCGGTCTCTCCGTGGATCCCGCTGCCGCTGCGGTCACAGAAACACTCCGGACGGATGCCGCTACGAAAAAGCCATTGGGCGGTACGTGTGCCGAGATCACCCGCTCCGTACAAAACAAGGGGACTGCCGTGAAATTTATCCCGCAGCTGGCGGATGTCTGACCGGAACGCTGCACTTTCGCATTGTGCGCGTATATGGGAGAACCGTTCGCGAAATTTACTCATAGGTATCTTTCCACCCATTCCTTTTCAAAGTCAAGTATGAAATCGCTATGTAAAAATTCTTCCCGGCATAGCTGCAACGCGTGCATCATGGCGTGAAGCTGCGCGGTACAATCTGACAGCCCAAAACGATGGATCTTGTCCACCATGGAAATCATAAATGACCATTCAAAATACCGAAATGCCGCCGTACTGTTCGGAAACAGGCCGCTCAGCCAGACCGTGCGCTCCCTGTAGGTATGGAGATATTCATCAAGCGTCTGGGGCGTGAACAGATGATAGTTCGTAGTCCATGCGGAATGATTTCCTCCGTGTCGGTTGAACGTGTATTTCGGCTGTCCGTGATAGGCAACCCGCTGCGGGAGTGCCAGCAGGCGGTACATCAGCGCAATATCATCGTATGTGCCGTCCTCCGGAAAGCGCAGACCAGCGGCAATGTTACGTCGGTACATCTTGGTTGGGAACGCCATATTATACTTCTTGCGCCACATGAGTTCAATCAGGGCTTCCTCGGCAGTCATGATGCGCTTTTCATCAAACGCCTTGTCCGCCGCTCCGCAGATGCTGACCTCGGCATTGTTTTCAACTGCGAGACGATACAGGAACTCCAAAAAATCCGGCGTACAGCTGTCGTCGTCGTCAACAAACGCGATATAATCGCCCGTTGCCGCATCCAGGCCCGCATTGCGTCCGGAACCGATGTTGCCGCGTTCCCGGTGAATGACGCGGATTCTGGAGTCCTGCGCAGCGTATTCGTCAGCAATTACGCCGGAACGATCTGTCGCTCCGTTATCTACGATAATGAACTCAAAATCACGAAATGTCTGGGCGAGAATACATTCTATCATATGCCCAACAAACATTTCGCGGTTATATGTCAGCATGATTACACTGACTTTCGTTGCCATCTATGACCTCACACCTTCCATGGCATAACGCCGCAATTACCGTAGTGTTCCGGCGGTTCATTGTAAAATGAAATCGGATATATAAAAACAGAACATACAGAATCAATCCAATAAAATATCTTTGTCCAGACACCACCATGAGGTTCTGTATGTCTCACACACATTCTACCACAAAACGGCGTACATTCAAAGGTTTCTCCTTAGAGGCTATGTGAAGGATCGAGGGTGCAGAGAGTGCGAAAAAGATGCGCCAAGAGACGCAAGCTGAATTTATCAGTGCTTCCTCAAAGCACAAAAAAGGCTGCCGAAGCAGCCCTTTGTATGTATTTGTCGTTTTACACGAGACCGTGTGCGAGCATGACGTTCGCAACCTTCGAGAACGCGGTGATGTTCGCACCCGCGACGAGATCGTCGGGGTCGGCATAGAGCTCCGCATTCTTCTTTGCATCGCGGTAGATGTGGCTCATGATCTTGCGGAGGCGCTTGTCCACCTTCTCGAACGTCCACTGACGGCGCTCGGAGTTCTGCGACATCTCGAGCGCGGAGACGGCGACGCCGCCCGCATTTGCCGCCTTTGCCGGAGCAAAGAGAACCTTGTTGCTCTGGAAGTATGCAATCGCGTCGAGTGTCGACGGCATGTTTGCGCCCTCGCCGACCGCCTGTACGCCGTTTGCAACGAGCAGCTTTGCAGACTCCAGATCGATCTCGCTCTGCGTTGCGCACGGCAGCGCGATATCGCATTTCACCGACCAGACACCCGCGCAGCCTTCATGGTACTCGGCGTTCGGATGCGTGTCTGCATACTCCTTGATGCGAGCACGGCGGACTTCCTTGATGTCCTTGACCGCAGCGAGGTCGATGCCGTCCGGATCGTAGATGTAGCCGTTCGAGTCGGAGCAGGTGACAACCTTCGCGCCAAATTCCTGCGCCTTTTCGATCGCATAGGTCGCAACATTGCCCGCGCCCGAGACGACGACCGTCTTGCCCGCAATGTCGATGCCCTTTGCCTCGAGCATATCCTGCACAAAGTAGAGGAGTCCGTAGCCCGTCGCCTCGGTGCGTGCAAGGCTGCCCCAGTAATCCGTGCGCTTGCCCGTGAGGACGCCCGCGTCATAGGAGTCGCGGATGCGCTTGTACTGGCCGAAGAGATAGCCGATCTCGCGTCCGCCGACGCCGATGTCGCCCGCAGGAACATCCACGTTCGGGCCGATGTGGCGATAGAGCTCCGTCATAAAGCTCTGGCAGAACTTCATGACCTCGTTGTCGGAGCGCCCGTGCGGGTCGAAGTCCGAGCCGCCCTTGGCGCCGCCGATCGGAAGCCCCGTCAGCGCGTTCTTGAAGACCTGCTCGAAGGCGAGAAACTTCAGGATGTCGAGCGTGACGCTCGGATGGAAGCGCAGACCGCCCTTGTACGGACCAAGCGTGCTGGACATCTGCACGCGGTAACCGCGGTTGACCTGAATCTCGCCCTTGTCATCCACCCACGGCACGCGGAACGTGATGACGCGATCAGGCTCAATCATGGACTCGAGAATCTTGTGCGCCTTGTACTCGGGATGTTTCTCCAACAGAGGAACAACGGATGTAAAAACCTCGGATACCGTATTCTTGAAATGCTGTTGATCGGGGTCGCGCTTCGACACCAGATCGAGAATATCGTTTACATACTGTTTCATGTCAGACATTGTAATTCCTCCCTCTGTTTGCTCGGTGCCATTCATCGAACGTGACTGAGTATAGCACACGGTGCGGAGCTTTGTATAGGGATTCGGCGTATGAATACAATATGCACCTGAAATACAAAAAAGAGGTCTCTGCATTTCAGGAATCACTGATAAATTCAGCACCGTCATCTTAGCGCATCTTTTTTGCCCGAACTTTGTCGGCAAATCCTCCACAGAGCACCACTCTGCGTCCGGTTTGCCTCCTCGTTCGGACGAAAAAATCTACGCCAATCTGACGGACTTCATTTTATCAGTGATTCCTTCACAGAAACCTCTTGCTGTTATAGATGATATGGTTCGTTGCGGCTGATCTTGAACGTACGGTAGATCTGCTCCATGAGAAAGAGTCGGATGAGCTGGTGTGGCAACGTGAAGTGCGAGAACGAAAGGCGGAGATCTGCACGCTTCCTGACCTCATCTGCGAGACCAAAGGGACCACCGATCAGAAAGGAAATATGGCTCTGCCCATCGACACCAAGTCGGTCAATCTTTGCCGCAAGCTCCTCCGAGGACAGCTCCGCACCGCCCACATCGAGCACGATGAGATAGGCGTCCTGCGGCAGCTGCGCGAGAAGACGCTCCCCCTCACGCCGCAGGATGTCCGCCTTCTCCGCCGCAGAGGGCTTCTCCTTCATGCGCTCCTCTGCAATCTCAATCGTGCGCACGTCCGCGTAGGGGCGCAGGCGTTTTTCGTACTCTGCGATGCCGTCACGCAGATATTTCTCCTTCAGTTTGCCCGCGCAGATGACGGTGACCTTCACCGATCCTCCTGCGGCATCTCTTCGAGCGTGACCTCCGTCTTGCGCTTCGTATCGTTGCGGTCATAGGTCACAGTCACCTTGTCGCCGACCTTGTACGAGGCGATCTTCGAGCGCAGCTCTGCAACACTGTTGACCTCCTCGCCGTCGATCTCGAGGATGATGTCGCCGCGCTGGAAGCCCGCCTTGCCGCACGGCCCATCGAGTGCGAGGCGGAAGATATAGACGCCCTTGTCGATGTTCAGCTGGTATCCGTAGCGTTCTGCCGTCATCGGATCAAAGACGGAGACGCCGAGATACGGACGCGCCACATAGCCCTTTTCGATCAGCTCATTGACGATGTTCTCCACCGTATTGATCGGGATGGCAAAGCCCATGCCCTCGACAGCGGCTGCCGCGACCTTCGCGCTGTTGATGCCGATGACCTCGCCGTCCGCATTCACGAGCGCGCCGCCCGAGTTGCCGGGACTGATCGCCGCGTCGGTCTGCAGGAGCTTCACGCGCTTGTCGCTGACATCGAGCGTGCGGTTCAGCGCGCTGATGACACCGACCGTGACACTGCCCTGGAACTCGAGCCCAAGCGGGTTGCCGATCGCAATGGCGGGCTCGCCGACCACAACGGCATCCGAGTTGCCAAAGACCGCCGTCGGCAGATCCTTTGCATCCACCTTTACCACGGCGAGATCGGTGAACTCATCCTGCCCGATGAGCTTGCCCTTGAGGCTGCGCCCGTCGGAGAGAGAGACAATGATCTCCTTCGCCCCGCTGATGACGTGGTTGTTCGTCACGATGTAGCCGTCGCTGCGGAAGATCACGCCCGAGCCGACGCCCTCCGTCTCGACGGGGTTGTTGAACCAGTCGCGCGCGACTGCCTTGTTCGTAATGCCGACGACCGCAGGGCCGACCGCCTTTGCCGCACGCACGACGGGCGTATTGCGCGCGTCCGAAAGACCTGAGACGTCGACCGTCTGCGCCGGCTTCATCCCGCCGACCGAGTTGTCAGCCGCCGTCCCCATCGAGCAGCCGCCGAAGATGACAAAGGACGCCATGACAGCTGCGGCGACGAGGGCAATGCCCTTGCGCTTCTTGCTTCGGATGTTCATAGAAACATCTCCTTTTCACATAATAATTTCTGCCCCGCCCTCCGGCAGACAGCTCTCTATGTCGAGCGTGATGCCGCGTGAGGCGAGGATGTCATTCACCGTATCGCGCGCGAGCGTCGGACGGTTGTTCTCCTCCGAGAGATGCGCGAGATAGACCTTGTGCGGGGGCTTCTTCATACGCGTGAGCGCCCATGCGGCGTCACCGTTCGCAAGATGTCCGCGATTCGAGAGAATGCGCCGCTTGAGCGGCCACGGGTAGCTACCCCGGCGCAGAAGGTCGGCGTCGTGATTCGCCTCAAGTACGAGCACATCGGCTCCCTCCATCGCCTCCTGCACCGTCTCGGTCACAATACCGAGATCCGTTGCCAGCGTGCAGCAGTGCGAACCTTCGAGGCGAAAGCCGCACGGCTCTGCCGCATCGTGCGAGATCGGAAAGGGGCGCACGGTCACAGCACCGACCGTGAAATCATCCGAAATGCGGTACATATCCTCTGCAAATGTCGCACCGCCGTCAATGCCCGCGAGCGTTCCCTGCGTCGCAAGGATCGGCACATGGTACTGCTTGGCGAGCGTTTTCAGCCCGCGCACATGGTCGATATGCTCATGCGTCACGAGTACGGCGTCCAGAGACTGTGGCTCGACACCGCGCGCGCGCAGCCCCTTCGTGATCCGCGCCGCACTGATGCCCGCATCGATCAGAATACGAGCACCGTCCAGCTCCACATAGACAGAGTTTCCCTTGCTCCCGCTCGCCAGTATCGATACCTGCAACGAACAACCCCCTTTCTTTCGCACATCATATTCCTTTTTTCTGTAAATTGTCTGCATATTTTCTTTGACGGGTATGTGATGATTGCAGGAAATGCGAATCTGCGGATCACCCC
Source organism: Selenomonas sp. oral taxon 126 (assembly GCF_001683335.1). Classification (GTDB taxonomy): domain Bacteria; phylum Bacillota; class Negativicutes; order Selenomonadales; family Selenomonadaceae; genus Centipeda. The sequence continues at coordinate 2,249,109 of NZ_CP016201.1, read as the reverse complement.
TGCGACAGACACAGATCCGAGTGGTTTTTTCTCCTATGATGTCATATCATTTTCCCACAAAAGAGCTTCCTGCTCCAACCATATGCCCTCGGAGAGCATGACGCGGATGAGTTCGTGCCACAGGGCAAAAGCCTCACGACGAAGAAGCTCCTTGAGGCGTTTTTTCTGTGCGTCTGTCAAATGCTGGGCAAAGGCACGATGGGCGCGCAGTTCCTCCACGTCCATCCGATACGGCATTAGATGTGAAAAGAAGTGCTTGCGCAGATATTCAAAAATGCGAATTCCGCCATAATCCAGATCGCCCCAGTGCCGTACGGTAGGCGGCTGTTTTCCCGCAATCTTGGATAGCAGCGCTTGTATGGTTCGATTTGGAAATCCTGCGGTATAGACGAGGAGACGATCCGCCTTCTCCTGTGCAAGCACCTCTGCATTGGTCAGATTCTCGACCGTCAGGACGGAGGACGGCAACGCGTCAATCTCCATCGCGGCAACGGTATCATATGTCAGCTCGATCCCGCCCGCAAAGTCGGCAAGCGCATACGCTCTGCCGTGCAGCGAAAAATCCATATGCCCCGCAATCCAGACTTTTCCATGATGACCACTGATGCCCGCCATATCCAGATACGCGGCATCCGTTTCACAGGGTTCCTCCGCAAATCGTCGCAGAAGTATGAGCAGGGGCGCCTCGATGCATCGTTCAAAATACTTGCTGTTGCCAAAGACTCGCTGACTGAATACACGCTTCGGTATGGCATTCTCCCCCGCAGCAGGCAATGAGAGGATGGCGCGGATCAGATCGCGGCGAATCTCCTTCTCCCTAGGCAGGAAGGAGGGAATCTTGTTCTCCGACAATATTGTGTGTGCCGCATTGCAGCAGCGCCGTACCCATATGGCTGCAGACGCTGTCAGCGCCAAGATGTCAGCGCGGTATTCCTCCACACGCATGAGCGGCATTGTGCGCCCCATACGCTCATAGAGCTGCGCCGCATCCACTGCAAGCAGAATGCGCTCGATCCGTCCCGTGCCATGATGCTCCCACACGACAGAGATCATGCCCTGCCGTTCGAGCTCCTCTGCCGCCGCCTCGATTGCCTCACGCCGATCTGCGTCGAGCTCGTCCGTATAGGCGGCGGCAAGCGGGGATTTCCGCAGGCGAAACTGAGGCCGCCGTCCCGCCCCGCCGATGGCAGCGTTGCTGCGCTCATATTTTTCCAACAGGATGCTCAGAATCTCCCGCTCATAGTAAGTCCTGCTCTCCGCTTGCCTCATGTGTCATCCCCTTCTCCCATGTCCGCACATCGCCCAGTTCATCGGTAAAGCAATGGTTGCCCGCATTCGTTACAATGATCGACTGACCCATCAGGGGCGCAATGGCGGCGAGCTTTTCATCCGGGACGGCGACAATCAGCTGCACGTCCATGCGCTTGATGAGCTGGATGCAGGATTTGATGCGCTCCTCATCCATTTTGTTGAACGCCTCATCAAAGACGGTGAGGCGTATGGTCTTTTCGTTGTAAATCTGCTGAAACGCAGCGAGGATTGCAATGTAGAACGGTGTCTGCGTCTCGCCGCCCGAGGTCTGCCGCAGAACGCGCGAGTACAGATAGGACTGCCCCGCCGTATCCGTGATGCGGATGTCATAGTCGAGATAGCGCCGATAGTCGGAGAACTCCTCCTGCTCCTCGGGCGTGCCTTTGACCAGTTTTTCAAACAACTCCATTGCCTGCTCGTTTGCTGCCGCATCGGTCTCTGCAAAGAGCCCGCCCGCCATCTCCCAATCCGCCGTCATGACCGCATCGTAAAACGGCTTGTACTTCGCGCTGGGCGTGATGAGGAAGCTGTATTTATCCTTGTGAAACTGAAATTGATCGAGCGAATAGTTCAGGTCACGGAATTCATGCCGCGCGCTCTCGATCGCCTCGCGCATGCTGAAGATGAAATGCGCCTTGAACTCCA
>NZ_CP016201.1:2227568-2247128 GCF_001683335.1 Selenomonas sp. oral taxon 126 | reverse complement strand
TGATCGCCTCTTGCATGCTGAAGATGAAATGCGCCTTGAACTTCATCTCCGACTGCGCCAGAGCCTCGCGCGCCTTCTCCTCGAAGGCGGGAATATCCGTCGCCGCAAGGCGTGCGTGGATCTGTGCGTAGTAGGCATGGTCGGGGTCATAGACGTGCCCCGTGTCGCCGTGTTCCAGACCGTAGCGCTCGCGCGCGACAAGCAGCTGCTGCCACATATTGTCACGACGCGTCTCGTTGCCGCGCCGACTGCTCTCGTAGCTCTGCAGACGCTCCTCCATGCTGCGCTCGCCGTGTGCCTCCTGCATGAGAGCGGCAAGGCGCGCCTCGGCTGCCTCGGACAGCTCCGGATAGGCATCGCGCCACGCCCGAACCGCCTGCCCCGACTCCTCCTCCGCACGTGCAAGAAGCGGCAGTGCGCGCTCCGCCTGGTCGAGCGCAGACTCGGCACGTGCCTGCTCCTTCGTCGTCTCACTGCATGCGCGTACCGCCTCCTCTGCGCGCTGACGCGCCTCCTCATAGGCGGCTTTCAGGCGCTCCGCCTCGCTGAGATCCATGCCGGAGAGCTCCTCAGCCATCCGCGCCAGCTCCGCTGCGCAGGCTTCGAGTTTGGACAGGACGCCCAGCTGCTCGGCAAAATCTCCATACCGATGCAGGGGCTCGTGCAGAAGGTCGGCACATGTCTGTATGCGGCGCGCTTCCTCTGCTAGCGCAGCAAGTCGTTGACGCACCTCCTCCAACTCCCGCTGACGGATCTCGAGCTGGCGCTCAATCGCGCCCGCGCCGATGTACGGAATCTCATAGAAGCGGCGCGGAATCTGACGCGCCACAAGCCCCTTGTAGGACATACAACTCTTGGTTGCGGCACTCCGATACGTTATCATCTCCTGCTCATCCGCAGCCTGCATGATCGACCCGAGCAGATGGTCGATGCGCGCCTGTGCGAGGGGATTCTTCGCCTGCAGGAGGGCTGCAAGCGAGCCGTTTTCCCGTACGCCGAGATACTTTTTCTCCGCCTCCGTATTGACAAGCCCCACGCCGCCGAAATGGCGCTGCTTCTTTTCACTCTCATAGATATGCAGCGCCTCGCGAAAGACAGACTCATCCACGAGGAGATCGAAGCGCTGCGTATTCAGATAGCCTTCCAGTGTATCGCGCCACTCCTCGTCCAGAATCTCCAGTTCCTCGCAGAGCACATAGACCCCGGAGCGTCCCGCAAGCCGCTACTCCAAGAGCTCCTTGAGCCGCGTCATCTCGGGGCGGTATTTGCGCTGTCTCCGCTTGAGCCCCTCGATCTCCGCGCGCAGTTCCTCCTGCCTCGCTCCGGCTGCCGTCTGTTCCTGTTCAAGGAGGAGTGCGCCGCGCTGCATTCCTGCGCCGATCTCGGCGAGCAGTGCGCCGCCATTACGCAACTCTCCTTGCAGCTGCCCGATCTTCTCCGACTGTACACCATCCTCCGCCACATGCGTGAGTACCTGCGACAGCTCGCCCAAGGAGGCTGCAGAACCCTCCGGCAGCGCATAGAATTCGCCCGCAGGATATGCTGCAAGAGCCGCAATTTGCTCGGATTCGCGCAATAGTCCCTGCTGAAGCCGTCGATGGGATGCTCTGAGCGCACGCTGCTTCTCCTCGCATTCCTTCTGTGCTGCAAGCAGTTCGTCACGCCTGCGCTTTGTATCATTGCCCTGCCACGCGGCATATGCCTCCTGCTGCTCGAGATTCCTGCGCTCGGACAGCCGCTCCTGCTCGTGCATTCTGACCTGCAGCTCATCCACGCGTTCGCGGCAGGACTCTTTCTGCGTGCGTCCCGCATCCAGCTTTTCCGCCTCACGCATATGCCTGTAGGACAAGAGGACAAATTCCTGTTCGCACGCCGTATCCCGCCACTTGCAGAAGGAATCATAGTGCTCCTGCAGCGTTTCCAGCTCGCGTTTCTGCGCGCGCAGCCCCTGCAAATCGCGCTCGAATTTCTGATAGGAGTAGAACACCTCGCGCAGGACGTCCAACTTCAGATCGCGCGGGAGGAGGATGTACTCGTAGATAAAATCGCGCACCTGATTGATGGGGCGAAAGGCGAGAGCGCGTGAAAAAGCGGGCAGGAAGCGTGCGGAAAGCTGCCCCAGTCGGTTCATCAGGCGCCGCTGCCACTGCTTCTTCCCCGTCTCAAAGACGCTGCTGCCGTGTGCATAGCGCCGATGAAATGCCTCCCGCGTATAGAGCGCGCCGTCCTCCCCACGAAACTCGACCTCCGAGAGGGCACGTCGATCGAGCAGGAAGAATTCCTCCTGCAAGCTGTCATCGCGGAAGACATCGACCACATATCCTGCGAGAAAGGAAACCTTTTTTATATCGTCATAGAATTCCAGCACGATGTAGGAGGTAAATTCATCCGCGCGCAGATACTGCACGCCCTCCGCCTTGATCTTGCCGCGCAGATAGTGCAGCAGCGTCCGCCGTGCCTCCTGTGTCGCCGCAGCGTTGAACCGCGCCTGTGTCTGACTCCCGATGAAGATGTACTGCAAGGCGTCGAGCAGGGTGGATTTGCCCGCGCCGCTGTGCCCCGAGAGCATGGTTGCCGAGCCGAAGGAAATCTCGTCCTCATCGAAATAATGCCAGTTAATGACCTTCATTTTCCGCAGTTTCTTCATCGTCCTCCTCCTTTCTCTGCCGATAGATCGCCAGTCTCTTGTGCAGTTCCGACAGCTCCTCCCCGTCGACGGCGAGTGCAAGCGTGTGGAAGAGACGGATGCGCGCCTCCTCGGACAGCTCCCGATCGAGTACATCCGCGAGACGGTATTGCTTCGAGAGCTGCGTGAGGCGCTGCAGCGCCGTTTTCTTGAGGTCGGGCAGATGCAGTGCCAGATACTTGGCGCGGATCTCTGCGAGCGTAGTCATAGGGAATGTGCTCAGGTTCAGCCCTGTACGCTTTTCCTCATAGATGAGGCGCAGCACGAGCAGCCATATACTCTCCTCCATCGTCAGGGCACGCCTATGCGCCATCCCCGTGGAGAGCAGCCACACGATCTCATAGCGCTCGTCCACGCGGAACTCCCAGCCGATCACCTGAAAATACTCCGCAAGCTCTTCGCGGTAGCGCCGCGCCGCGATGTAGAGCGCCGCATCGTGTTCGCGTGTCAGAAAATTGCACGCCAAAAGCGACTGTATGACGTTCCGAATGCGTATGCGTTCCTCTTCGTTCAGCAGTTCCAGCTTCATTTTCTCTTCTCCCTGCGCCTGACCGTGCGGTTGCTGTATCGTATCGTGTCCTGCTCGCGTATCTCCTTGTGCCTGCCCAGCTGATATTTCGCCAACTCGTCGTGCCCGTAGAGATAGACGTAGAGCAGCTGCAGGAGGTCGGGCTCCGCCGTCTCGCGGAGCAGGGTCAGCAGCTCCTCGATCTCCATCGAGCCGCGCTGTCCGAGTACGTCCAGAATCCACGCCTCGATCTTCTGCCGCGAGATACCGCGCGCAACGCGCTCCGCACTCTCACGCCGCACACGCGCGCGCAGAGCCTCATCAACGTCACGCACGGGCGTGGCCGCAGCCGGTTCCAGAATGCGCTTCTTGCGCGGCACATAGCGGGACGCGGGCAGGAGCATATCCATCCCTTGCAGACGAAAGAGACGCGGCAGACCACCAACCTCGGTTCTCTCCTCGCGTGCCTCGGCTATGGCGAGGAGGACGCCCGCAATCATGCTCTCCGTGCGCGCGCTGCCCGCCTGCTGCAAATACAGCGCGCTCGTAGGACGCACGCACATACTGATTGTGGCGGCGGTCGATCTGGGCAAACATATCATCGAGTCCCCGATAGATCTCCTCGATCGTCTGCAGCGATGCGTTCATGCGGTATTCCGCCGCCTCCACAGAGTCGGCAAGCTGACGGCGTACGGCGTCGTCGCAGAGGGCACGCAGACGCTCCTTGTTCTGCCGTATCTCCTGCACCTCCTGCAAAATGCGGATGCGGTAGCGCGAGACGTGATCCGAGGTCTTGAGGCGATGATAGCTGCGATCCACGATATTCGACGAAATGATGGGACAGCACATCCTGCAGGCTCGTCTGTGCAGAGACCTGCTCCATCTTGCTCTTGATATTGTTCAGCAAAATGCGCAGTTCCTCGACGAACTCCTCCGCGAGACGCTCCGCCTCGAGCACAGCCATGCTCGGCTGCGCCTTTGCCGCCTCGCCCGAGAGCACCTGATAGGTCGTGAAGGCAAAGCGTTGGTACTCCACCGCCCGCCCCTCGCAGAGATTTGCAAAAAGCCCCCACAAGCGGCTGCTGTAATGTGGGAGCAAAATAAATATTTTGAAGTTCTCGCGCTGCTCATAGTCCAGCCAGCCGAATTCCTTCATGCGGCGGATCCTGTGATTCGCTTTGGCGCGCGACTCCTCTGTATCGGCGTCTTTCGCCGAAAAATCCTCGTCCTCGTACGCAACGCCGGCTTCCGCCCAGCTCTCGATCAGCTCCTGGAATTTATCGCGCAGGATCTCCTGCTCGATGCCGAACTGGGCAAGGCGGTACTGCTCGTAGAGGCAGAGTCCCGCCTCCGCATAGATCCGCCGGCATTTCCCCGCCAGCAGCCCGAAAAAACGCTCAGGCAGAACATCAAACAGCTCCACTTCCTCACCTCACGTTCTATTCACTTGCGCGCAAGTTCATCCTTCATCCGCGCAATCTCTGCCATAATCTCCTCGGAAAAGGAATCCAGCGACTCCTTGCTCTTGCGGTCGCCGTGAAAGGAGATCGGCATACCGTACATGATGCGCAGCTGCGGGATAAGTCCGCCGTTTGCAAAGATGCGATGCGTATTCAGAATGGCAACGGGCACAATCAGCGCGCCCGTCATGGCGGCAATGAGAGCGACGCCCGCCTCCGCCTTCTTGAGCTCGCCCGTCTTGCTGCGCGTGCCCTCGGGGAAAAGCCCCAGAACGCGCCCCTCCTTCAGCACCGTAACCGCCGCCTTGATCGCGCCGCGGTCGGATGCGCCGCGCTTCACGGGGAAGGCATGGCAGCGGCGGATCGCCGCGCCGAAGATCGGATTCTCGAACAGCTCGATCTTCGCCATGTAGCTGACAGGGCGGTCGATGAGGCTCGCCATGAGCGGCGGATCGATATTGCTCGCGTGGTTGGCGGCAAGGATGACCGCCCCCTCTGCGGGGATGTTCTCGCGACCGTAGACGCGCGTGCGGAATACAATATAAAAAAACAGTCGAAAAATGACCTGTAAAAATCCATACAGCATAGTGACCGCCTATTCCGAGAGTTCCAAGATCCGCGCGACAACCTCGTCGATCGTGAGCGCCGTCGAGTCGAGCAGCACGGCGTCCTCCGCCTGACGCAGGGGCGAGATTGCGCGCTCGCTGTCCTGCTTGTCACGGGAGGCAATCTCATCCTTCAGTGCGTCGAAATTGACCGCATAGCCCTTTGCCACCATCTCGTCATAGCGGCGGCGCGCGCGCTCCTCCACGGACGCCGTGAGGAAGATCTTCACGTCGGCATTTGGCAGCACATTCGTCCCGATGTCGCGCCCGTCCATCACGACGGCACTGTCCGCCGCCATCGCACGCTGCAGCTCCACCATCTTCTCGCGGACGGGGCCGAGTGCCGCGACGCGCGAGACGATATGCGTGACCTCGGGCGTGCGGATCTCAGCCGTCACATCCGTGCCGTCGACCGTTACGCGCGTGCCGCTCTCCGTGCAGGCAAGACGCACGTCGATGTCATGAACGGCGCGCAGGATCGCCTCATCGGGTGCGTCCTTGTCGTCCCGCAAGGTTTTCCACGCGACGCCGCGATACATCGCGCCCGTGTCGATATAGGTATAGCCGAGCTTTTCCGCCACAATCTTGGCGACGGTGCTCTTGCCCGCACCTGCGGGACCATCAATCGCAATTACACGCTTCATAAAGATCCTCCTTTGCTCAGACGCTCAATCTCGGAGAAGAATGTCGGATATGAGATATTCACGCTCTCCGGCTCCTCGATCCGAACGCCCTCCGCCGCCGCACCAAGAACGGCAAGCGACATTGCCATGCGGTGATCGCCCCAGCTGCGAACCTGCGCCTGACGAATCGCCGTTTTTCCGTGAATGATGAGCCCGTCCTCCTGCTCCTCGACGCTGCCGGGCGCGAGCTTTTGAAACTCCTCTGCGATTGCGTGGAGGCGGTCGGTCTCCTTCACACGCAGCTCGCCCGCGCCCGTGATGACGGTATCGCCCTCGGCAAAGAGCGTGGCGACGGCAATCACGGGGATCTCGTCGATGAGGCGCGGCATGATCTCCGCGCCAAAGGATACGCCACGCAGGGACGCCGACGCGACGATAATGTCTGCCACGCGCTCCCCGCCGCTCGTGCGCTCGTTTGTCAGTTGGATATGCGCGCCCATCCCTGTGAGCACGTCGAGAATGCCCGTGCGCGTCGGATTGACGCCCACATTTTTGAGCAGGAGGCGACTGCCTTCGATAATCGTCCCCGCCACGAGGAAGTACGCCGCAGAGCTGATGTCGCCCGGCACGGTGATTTCATCGGGGGCACGATAGCCGCCCTCCTCCACGGGGAATAAAGTAACGCTCGCCCCCGTGCGCGCAAGGCGGACGCCGAAGCCTGCAAGCATCTGCTCCGTATGGTCGCGCGAGACGTACGGCTCCGTCACCGTGGTCGGTGCGTCCGCATAGAGTCCCGCAAGCAGAATCGCGGACTTTACCTGTGCACTCGCAACGGGGCTTTCGTAGCGGATACCGCGCAGCTTCTCCGCCGTCGGCACGATCGTGAGCGGGAGGTTGTTGTTCCCACTCCGTCCGTAGATCTGTGCACCCATCTGAGAGAGCGGGCGGAGGACACGCCCCATTGGACGGCGCGTCAGTGAGGCATCACCGCAAAATGTCGAGAGAAACGGCTGCGGGGCGAGCAGTCCCATCATGAGCCGCAGGGTTGTCCCCGAATTTCCTGCGTCGAGCACCGTCGTCGGCTCGGTCAGCCCGTGCAGTCCCTTCCCCGTGACGATCAGCTCGTGCTCATTCAAAAACTCCACATCCACGCCGAGCGCGCGCATGACGCCGACCGTCGAGAGGCAGTCCGCCGCATGGAGAAAATTCCTGATATGAACGGGCGTATTGCCCAGCCCCGCAAACATGACGCTGCGGTGCGAGATGGATTTGTCCCCCGGAATCTCGACCTCGCCCTGCCAGCCGTGCCGCACGGGCGCAATCGTCTGAGTCTCTGCCATTCACTTGTCCCCTTCCAAATCCCACACACTGTAAGAACCTGCGGCATGTCCCATCGAAAACGCCGCCTGTAAATTGTAGCCGCCCGTATACGCATCCACGTCGACCAACTCGCCGACGAAGTAGAGATGCTTTACGATCTTGGACTCCATTGTGCGCGGGTCGATCTCCCGCGTTGCAACGCCGCCCGCTGTCACAATCGCCTCTGCAAGGGGACGCGTCCCCGTGACCGTCAGCGGCAACGCCTGCAATGTCTGTACGAGTCGCTCCCGCTCCTTTGACGAAATCTGTCCGACGACGCGCTCGGGTGAAAGCTCTGCTGCACGAAGAACGGGGTCAATCAGCCGCTTGGGCAGAAGGTCGATCATACCGTTATGAAGTTGCTTCTGTTCGTACGCCGTAAAGTCCCGTTCCACGCGCTCGCGCAGCTTCTCGTGCGTCAGTGCGGGTTTCAGATTCAGACGAAGTTCCAGTGCCCGCTCTCCCGCCGCAAAGAGTTCCGATGCGCGGCGGCTCAGCTGAAGAATGATGGGGCCGGTTACGCCGAAATGCGTGAAGAGCATCTCCCCGAAGAAGTCCTGTCCCTTTTTGCCCGCATGGTAGAGCATCGCACGGACATTGCGCAGCGAGAGTCCCTGCACATCCTTCACCCACTCATCACTTGTCACGAGCGGGACGAGTGCGGGGAAAAGCTCTGTGACCGTGTGCCCCGCCGCACGCGCGAGTGCGTAGCCGTCACCCGTCGAGCCCGTCGCGGGATAGGAGGCACCGCCCGTTGCGAGAATAACGGCAGCCGCCTCGATACGCGTGCCGTCCGCAAGGCGGACACCGCACACACGGCCATCCTCGATAATGAGTTCCGTCACCGCTGCATTCGTACGAATCTCAACCTTTTGATCGTGCAGATGGCGGAGCATGGCGTCCACCACATCGAGCGCGCGGTCACTCTCCGGAAAGACGCGGTTGCCGCGCTCCGTCTTGAGCGGCACGCCCAGCCCCTCGAAGAACGCCATGACATCGGCATTGTCAAAGGCGCGCAGACTGCTGTTGAGAAATCTGCCGTTGCCCACAATATTTTTGATGATGTCAGGAATCTCGTCTGCGCTTGTGACGTTGCAGCGTCCCTTTCCCGTAATCATCATCTTGCGCCCGACGCGCGGCATCTTCTCGAGGAGCAGGACGCGCCCGCCGCACTCCGCCGCTGCGGCTGCCGCCATCATCCCCGCAGGTCCCGCGCCCACGACTACGATCTTCTTCACTGTCTCGCACCCCCGCAATTTTACGAAGCGCCTGTATCTCCTCTGCCGTCAGATGACGGAATGCCCCACAGGCAAGCCCCCTCAGCGTCAGCTGCGCGAATCGCACGCGCCGCAGGGAGACGACGTGGCAGCCAATCGCGGCGAACATACGGCGTACCTGACGATTGCGCCCCTCGTGGATGATTGTCTCGACCACCGTGCGCCCCTCGTCCGCCTTGAGGACACGAACTTTTGCAGGGGCAGTCATGCCGTCCTCGAGGAGAATCCCACGGCGCAGCTGAGCGAGCCCCGCCTCTGTGACCTCCCCCACGATTTCCGCATGATATACCTTTGCGATCTCAAAGCGCGGATGAAGAAGTCCCTGCGTCATCGCGCCGTCGTTCGTAATGAGGAGCAGCCCCTCCGTATCGGCATCCAACCGCCCCACGGGATAGAGGCGCGCGGAGAAACCCGGCAGGAGGTCGAGCACAGTCTTGCGTCCGCGGTCATCGCGCGCCGTCGAGAGATAGCCGCGCGGCTTGTTGAGGAGGATATAATACTTTTTTTCCTCCGCCGCTATGCGTACACCATCCACGGCGATCACGTGCCGTGCAGGGTCATACTTCGCGCCGAGCTCGGTCACAACAGCGCCATCCACCGCCACGCGCCCCGCGCGAATCATCTCCTCCGCCGCGCGGCGTGAGGCAACGCCCGCATGGCTGAGGATCTTTTGCAATCGTTCTTCCATATCGCTCCCTATCGCACTTTGACCGCGCGCTCACCCATAAGCGCCGTAAGAGCCTGACGCACCGCCGCCGAGCCGTCAATCCAGTAATTTTCATTCAGCGGACGCCAGCTCCCGTCACTGCGGACATAGACGGGATGATCCCCCGGATGCGCGGCAAAGAGTTCCTGCATCTCGATCCACAGCGTACGGCGGTCGGCATCGGCGGACGGAATCAGATAGAAGGAGGCGCGATATTCGCTCATCCGCCAAATCTTATCGGCGAGCAGCTTCGGCTCCTCGCCCGTTGTATCGACATGCCCCTCCACGACGAGAATCATATCCGTCTCCAAATCGGACACGTGCGCATAGAAGACGCGCGGAAACACGGTGACTTCGATCTTGCCGCTGAAATCCTCGAGCTCGGCGAAGAGCATGGTGTCACCCTTCTTCGTCGTAAAGCGCTTCGTGCTCGTCAGTATGCCCCCGATCCGCACGAGCTGGCGATCCCTCTTCACCGCATTCGGAATCTCGCCGATGGAGAGGAGTCCGCCGAGCGTTTCGCTGTAATCATCGAGCGGATGTCCCGTGATGTAGAAGCCCGTCGCTTCCTTCTCCCACGTCAGGCGCTCACGCGCCGTGCTCGGCGGAACATCGGACGGAATCTGAATCTGATGAACCTCCTCCATCGTGTCCTCACCAAAGAGGCCGATCTGCCCGCTCATGAGATCGCGCTGACGACGCGCCGCATCCTGCATTGCGGCATCGAGCGATACGAGAAGCTGATTGCGCTCCATGCCGAGACTGTCGAACGCACCGCATTTGATGAGGCTCTCGATTGCACGCTTGTTGACCGTACGCATATCGACGCGCGCGCAGAAGTCCACAAGCGAGCGGAACTGTCCGCCCTCCGCGCGCACGCGCTCCATGCTCACAATCGCATTCTCGCCGACATTGCGCACGGCGGCAAGCCCGAAGCGGATCGCCCCGTTCTCGATGCCGAATGTCGCCGCACTCGAGTTGATGTCGGGCGGCAGAATCTTAATCCCCATCTGGCGACAGAGCTGAATGTAGACGGGAATCTTGTCCGTCTTGTCCATAATGCTCGTCAGAACGCCCGCCATAAACTCGACAGGGTAATGCGCCTTGAGGTACGCTGTCTGCCATGCGAGCAGTCCATAGGCGGCGCTGTGGGACTTGTTGAACCCATAGTCCGCAAAATGCGTCAGGAGGTCAAAGATATGGTTTGCCAGCCCCGCCTCAATTGCGTTCTTTGCGCAGCCCTGCAAGAAGATCTCCTTCTGCGCCATCAGGAGGTCGTGCTTCTTCTTCCCCATCGCACGGCGCAGGAGATCCGCCTGACCGAGACTGAATCCCGCGAGCACCTGCACAATCTGCATGACCTGCTCCTGATAGAGTACGACGCCGAACGTCTCCTTGAGAATCGGCTCGAGCAGGGGGTGCATGTAGACGACCTCTTTCTTCCCGTGCAGGCCGTCGATGAAGTCCGTCACCATCCCACTGCCGAGCGGCCCCGGACGATAGAGCGCAACCGTCGGAATGAGATCGACGAAGCCCTTCGGCTGCAAGTCCTTGACGAGATTCGTCATACCCGCAGACTCCATCTGAAAGACAGCCCCCGTATCGCCATCGCACAGCATTTGTGATGTTTTTTCATCAACAAGCGGAATCGCATCGACATCCAGTTCTATGCCGTGTGAGGCACGCACATGCTGCACCGTATCCGCAATGATGGTGAGCGTGCGCAGCCCCAGAAAGTCCATCTTGAGAAGACCGAGCGCCTCCACGTCATCCTTGTCGAACTCCGTGACGAGCGTGCCCTCGGAGACCCAGACGGGCACCTGACTCGAGAGCGGATTCTTCGCAATCACAACGCCTGCCGCATGGATGGAGGTATTGCGCGGCAGCCCCTCGATCTTACGTGCGAGATCGATCACTCTTGCGACATTCTCATCCGCTTCGTAGGCACGGCGAAAATCCGCCGACTCCTTGAGTGCACGCTCCAATGTGATATTCAGCTCTGCGGGCACGAGCTTTGTGATCGCGGAGACCTCGCTGAACGACATTTCGAGGACGCGCCCGACATCGCGAATCGCGCCCTTTGCCCCCATTGTACCAAAGGTGGCAATCTGCGCGACATGATCCTCGCCGTAGCGCTCCTTGACATACGAAATCACCCGACCGCGATTGATGTCGTCAAAGTCGATATCGATATCCGGCATCGACACGCGTTCGGGGTTGAGAAAACGCTCGAAGAGGAGCGCATATTGCAGGGGGTCGATATTCGTAATGCCGAGCAGATAAGCAACGATACTGCCAGCCGCCGAGCCGCGCCCGGGGCCCACGGCAACACCGTGCTCCCGCGCGTAGTTGATGAAGTCCCACACAATAAGGAAGTAGCTAGCATATCCCATGTCGCGAATGACGCCGAGCTCGTAGTCCATCCGCGCATGAATTTCATCTGTTACATTCGGATAACGCGTGGGAATACGTTCCTCACACAGAGCACGCAGATATGCATCATCACTCTCAAAGCTCTCAGGGATGGGATAGAACGGCAGCTGCAGCTCCCCGAAGGTGAAGTCCACCTGACAGCGCGCAGCAATCTTCGCCGTATTCTCAATCGCTCCCGGATAGTCCGAAAAGAGCGCCGTCATCTCCTGCTCCGACTTCAGATAGTAGTCGGATCCCGAAAACTTCATGCGGTCGGGATCGTTGATGGTTCTCCCCGTCTGCACACAGAGGAGGATATCATGAAATTCGCTGTCTCCCGCATTGACATAGTGTACATCGTTTGTTGCAACGAGCCCAATGTCATGTTTTTTAGCAAGATCGCGGAGCGCACGGTTGACCGTCTTTTCCTCGGGCAGCCCGTGATCCTGTATCTCGAGAAAGAAGTTCTCCTTCCCAAAGATTTCCACGTATTCACGCACGAGTTCATCTGCCTGCTGCATATTCTCCCGCAGAATCGCCTGCGGGATCTCCCCCGCCACACAGGCAGAGAGCGCAATAATTCCCTCGTGGTATTTCCGCAGGAGCTCCTTGTCCACACGCGGCTTATAATAATATCCCTCGATATTTGCGAGGGATATTAGCTGCACCAGATTGCGATAGCCCGTTTCGTTCTCGGCGAGGAGGATCAGATGGTAGTAGCGTGTGCCGTCCACCTCCGCGCGCTCCTGCCGCAAACGCGGCGCGAGATAGACCTCGCAGCCGATGATGGGATGGATGCCCTGCGCCTTTGCTTCCTTATAGAATCGGACAGCACCGTACATAACGCCGTGGTCGGTCATAGCGACTGCGTCCATGCCGAGCTCCTTCGTACGCCGAACGAGCTCCTTGACCCGACTCGCGCCGTCCAGCAGACTGTACTCGGTATGCACGTGCAGATGTGCAAAGGCCATGCTTCTCCTCCCTTCCGTTTCTTTATTTCATTAAATTAAGGAAGCACTGATAAATTCAGCCCTGTCATCTTGGCGCATCTTTTTCGCCCTCTCTTCGTCGACAAATCCTCCACATAGTCTATGCTATGCGTCCGGTTTGTCTCCTTGACAGGACAAAAAATCTACACCAATCTGACAGACTTCATTTTATCAGCGATTCCTTAAATCTTTGACGCGCAGAATTTCTCCCAAATCTCCTGATATAGATTTTCCAGCTCTTCCATATAGCCCTGCACATTCATCAAGGGCGAGCGTTTCATATTCGCACGCAGCCCCATATGGTATGCCTCAAGCAATTTCGGTGACTCCGCGAGTTGACCCGCGCGGCGCACATAGTTGATGTCGTTCTCCGCGACGAGCTCGCGTACACCCGCATTCGTCAGAATCGATGCGCCGAAGCGGGAGCCGTGCGTGCGCCCGCGCAGCGAGATGACGGGAACCCCCATATAGAGTGCCTCGCACGTTGTCAGACCACCGTTATAGGGAGCGGTGTCGAGCGCGATGTCAATGTCCCGATACTGCTCGAGGTAGTCCGGACTATACGGACGAAATTCCACACGTGTAAGATCATAGTTCAGCATGGAGAGACGCTGCTTTGCAAAATTGAGTCCTGAATCGATGCTGGCGATCTTCCCCTTGATGACGAGCTTCGAGCCGCGAACGGACTCCAGAATCCCGCGCCATAGGAGCAGGATTTCATCCGTAACCTTGGCAAAGTTATTGAAGCTGCCGAACGTAACATAGCCGTTTTTCCTCATAGGAGGCTCATAGCCGGCCTCGGGCATCGCCCGTATTGTCTCGGGCGCATAGCAGAGATGCGAGTGCGGCATACGCAGAATCTGCTCCGTAAACCCAGCCTCTGCCGCGCGATCCCCCTTGGGAATACAGATCTCATCGGAAAGGAAGTAGTCGATCACGTGCAGCCCCGTCGTATTCGTATAGCCGATCCCCGAAATCTGGACAGGAGCCGGGCGATACGCCATAATCGGAAGTGCATTGTCCTGCGAATGCCCAGACAAATCAACCAATATGTCAATCTTATCCTCGGCAATGAGGCGTGCCGCCGTCCGTGGGTGCCGACCACGCAGATCACGCCATGTGACACGACGTGTGCGAAAACGCTCCGTCACAGCATCGCTCCTGCCCGTCGCATAGCAGAACACCATGAACTGCTCGCCATCAAAGTGGCGGAGCAGAGGTGTCAGGAAATACGAGACTGCATGTTCTCTGAAATCGGGCGAAATATAGCCAATGCGAAGCTTTTTCTGGGGCAATCGTATTACATTGTCATGTGTATATGGCCGCACTGTCTGTAATGTGCTATAAAGCTCAGCCTTGAGGCGTCCGTCTTTTGCGCCGAGATGCCGGTAGTTGCGCATGAAGAGGTACTTGCTGTAGAGCTCCGCCGCCTCATCCGCCTCATCCGCGAGACGGCTGGACATGAGGAGTTCATGTGCAGATCCCTTCGCCTCCCCTGCAAGGTAGAGCGCATCGGCGAGCCATCCGCGCGCGCGCTTCATCATCTGATGATAGATGGCATAGGAGGGATCCTCCACACCAAGCACCTTTTCCTTGTAGGACAGCTCCTCAATCAGGTCGGCGAGCAGGGGGATCTCATCGTCCAGCCGGAACTCCAACGCTGCAAGCCCCGCCTGTACCATGCGCGCGCGCGGATGTCGAGGCTGCGCTTTCAGCACCTTTGCAGCAAGCTCCTCTGCCTCATCGATCCGACCGCTGTAGAGTGCCACTTCGGCATTGACAGCCATCGCGTCAATATCGCCCTCCATCAGGCGATCCACCTCTTGGGCACAGGCGCGCATCCCCTTTAGATCACCATCGGCAGAGAACTTTGTTGCCAGCTTCAGCCAATTCAGCTTTTCCTCTGCCGCATGTTCAGCCCTTGGCGGCTGTTCCTGCATAGACGCAAACCTCCTTTCCACATAGTTTTATTCAGACCTCGGGATGTAATTCTGCACCGTATTCATGCAGGAAAATCTTTTGATAGCGCTTGTACTCAGGCGCAAGCGGCTTCTCGCGCGGGCAGTGGATGCACCAGAAATCCTCCTCCTGATTCGGCACAACCACCTTGAAATCATGCCGCTGCATCTCCATGCACATCGATGTGTCATAGAGATGCCATCCCGTAAACAGATCCTCACGCCAGCGAATGTCATACTGCGTCGCAAGGAAGAGTCCGTCCACAGCCTCCACATCAATGTATGCACCGTCCGGCTCCATGCAGTGCGAGTCCACAACGCTCTCCGGCTCGCAGTGATGGAGAACACGCCCGTATGTACGCAGACCATCCCACCAGACGCCCGAGCGCGGCAGACTGCGGCAGCCGATCATGCCGATCAGCCCAACCGTCTCGTCCGCAAAAATAGAGAGCAAATCCGCGATAAGATTCTTGTTAACGACGAGCACATCCTGATGCAGATATACCTTGTATTTCGCATCTGTCGCACGCGCCCCCTCGTTATAGCCTGCACACATGGAAACGGCATTGCGCACGGGTACATAATCCGCCGTCATCTTGTCGGGAATACGCAGCGACTGTAAATACAGAAGACATTCACTATACATATCCTCGTCGTTGACACAGGTGATAAATGCGACTTTATTCCGATCCAGACTCATCAGTTTATCTCTTTCCATGGGACATTTTTATTTGCATCGCGCGGTAACGCTCCCGCTCCAACGGGTCAACACTCTCCAAGGCACTCACATCCATCATCTCATAAATAAAGTCATTGCGTCCGACCGAATGCTCTGCTAAGCATCGATAGAAAGACTCTGTATGGACAACAGTCTCACGTGCCAATGAAGCCAGATATGCAGGAAAAACGCCAAGCCGATTCACGCTCTCCCACAATCCATGAACGGATGCCGCGCGTTCTACATTGTACTCAATCCGATGAATCAGCCGCACCATCTGCTCACGCTCTGCCGACGTATACATGGATTTCAGCAGGGAGAGCTCCGGCATCGAGCGATCCGCACGCACGAGATAGAACTCTGTCTCCAGATCATCCTGCTCGTTTTCAAAGCCCGCCATTGTAAGACGTTCGATGAGCCCCTTCGGAGCCTCACGCTGCTGCTGACGCACACGAACGCTTTTATAAAACGAGGCATAGAGCAGATTTTCGAACTCAGCCCGTGTATAGAGACGCGAAACAATATTGTAATAATGCCCGTCCATCAGATTTCGCAGGACTGACCAATGTCGTATGTTGCGGAAGCTCGTGAGGAGTGCCCCCGTCTCCTTGAGAAACATGGAAAAACCCGCAGCAATATCCTGCGGATTGTCTGCCTTCTCCAAGGTGAGATCCGATATGATATAGTCAAAAAAATTGCGCGTATACGGGAGCGGCACCGCAAGATAGTCCAGAATCTGCCAGTGAACGCTCTGCGGTGCATCCGGCTCCGCTTCATCGGGCTCGGCCGCAACGGCATAGAGCTCCGCCTGCGGAAACATCCTATGCAGCTCATGCAGGTAGCTCAGACTCTCGACCACGAGGATACGCAGCGGCGCAGCATTCGGCTTCAGAAAGCCAAGCAGTTCGGGGCGAATTTTTTCAGCCAAGCGTGCTCCTCCATTTTATAATAATAGCACCTCTGCGAACAGAGACTTTTTTATTATACCACAGAATGTAAAGAACGTATATCTGCCACCTGTCCCTCATTTCAAAGCAGAAGCGGAATGACGAAAATCTCCGGCGTCTCATAGGGATGCACGGCTCTGATCGCCGCAAGCGTCTCCTCTACCCGATCCACATCCACGCGCAGCTCGACCTTGAGCTCCGGTGCCTCGCACAGCTCACCGACCTTACCCTCGTACGGCGACGCCCCTTCGAGCGGACGCCACGAGCCCGTCACACGGGAGTATGCAAGACAGCTGTCATAGTTCCCGAGCTGTCCCGCCCCCACAGCGCGAAGCGCCTGCCGCAGCTGTGGCAAATGTGTCTCAGGGATAAATATCTCGAGTTTTACAGATTTTATTTGCTCGATCATCGTATATCCCCCATTTTCAAAAACCTGTCAATCAATATTCAATCCAACATCCGAGCGCAGTTGTATCGCCTCAGCAATATGCGCTGCCGTGATGACGGGACTTTGCCCGAGATCGGCAATCGTCCGTGCTACCTTGATGATGCGGTCGTGAGAACGCGCCGATAGGTTGATGCGGTGAAATGCCGCCTCCAGCAAACGCTCTGCCTCCTGCTCAAGTCGACAATATTTTTTGATCATGCTGTGATTCATTTGTGCATTACAAAAGAGGCCGTGTCTCTGCAATCGCTCGCGTTGAATAATGCGAGCCGCCACAACGCGCTGACGAATGGATTCAGAGGATTCCGCCTTACGCGCAGCATGAAGATCCGCATAGGTTACACGCGACACACGGATATGAAGATCGATACGGTCAAGCAACGGCCCTGATAATTTTCGTGTATATCGCTTGATCTCGCCCGCAGAACACTCACATATATGATCCTTATCTCCGTGAAATCCGCAGGGGCATGGATTCATTGCCGCTACCAAAATGATACTAGAGGGAAAGGTCAGCGTCGCGTTCGCACGCGACACTGTAATCTGACGATCCTCAATCGGTTCGCGCAGCACCTCAAGCGTCTTCTTGCTGAACTCCGGCAGCTCATCGAGAAAGAGCACGCCGTGATGCGCGAGTGTCACCTCGCCCGGACGCGGGATACTCCCACCGCCGATCATCGCCACCGTCGAGGACGTATGATGTGGACTTCGGAAGGGGCGCGTGGTCACAAGCCCCGTATCCTTGCCGAGCAGCCCCGAGATGCTGTAAATCTTCGTGATCTCGATGGCTTCTTCCTTCGTCAGCTCCGGCAGAATCGAAGGCATCCGACGTGCCAGCATCGTCTTTCCCGAGCCGGGCACGCCAACCATGAGGACATTGTGCCCTCCTGCCGCCGCAATCTCAAGCGCACGCTTCGCCTGATACTGCCCCTGTACGTCCGCAAAGTCATCGGTGAAGGCGTTGTCTTTTGTGTCTTTAATTTGTTTTGGCGCGGCAGGAGTCAGTGTTTCCGTGCCCGTCAGATGGCGCACAAGCTGCGCCAGGTTTTCGACTGCATAGACCTTCAGGCCATCAATGAGGAGTGCCTCGTCTGCATTCGACGGTGCAACGTAAAACTCCGTCAGACCATGTTCCCGCGCCGTAATCGCCATTGGGAGAATGCCGCTGATCGGACGGCAGTTTCCATCGAGAGAGAGTTCCGCAGAGAAAAGCGCGTGCTGCACCCCCGCCTCGGGAACCATGCCGTAGGATGCAAGGAGTCCGACGGCTATCGGCAGATCAAGCCCCGAGCTGTCCTTGCGCACATCGGCGGGCGCAAGATTCACCGTCACACGCTCCTGCCGCAGTTGGATGCCGGAGTTGCGAATCGCAGTGCGTACCCGCTCCTTCGACTCCTTCACCGACGTATCGGGAAGCCCCACCAGTTCAAAGCCCGGCAGCCCGGGCGACACATCCACCTCAACGTCGATAATCCGTCCATCTATCCCGAGGGTCGTCGCACCATAAGTCTTTGCAAACAACGGCTCTCCCTCCCACGTTTCAAATATAAGAAAATTATAACACAGGATAGGGGTTGTTGCCTAATGATTCTTTGCAAAAGAAAAAGAGATTCCAAGCATCAAGTGTGACAAGTGGAATCTCTTGTGATATAATGATAAACATCTATTCGTCTGACCTGCTATTTACGAGGAGGTGTCATTATGACACAGCGTCCTGCATTTGATGAGATTCGCTCATATGAGGAGTTTATAAAATATTATTGGTATCGAACAGAACTCGTAGAGATTTGCAAAAAGCTTGGAATTGCACACAGGGGGGTAAAAAAAGATCTCAATCACAACATTGCAGAATACTTTAAAGGGAACATAGTCAAAGCCACTCCCGAAAAAGAGCAGATGATATCATCTGGAGCGATTTCCTTGGACACACCATTACTTGCTTGCAACTTTTCGTTCAACACAAAGTTTAGAACATATTTCTCAAATCTGACGAGGGTTGCTCCCTTTAAATTTACAGCAGATATGGCGACCGCATGGCGAAAGGTGAAAGCGGATCACGACACATCGTTTACTATACAGGACATGTTGAATGTATATAAGGGGATATCGACTTATGCAAAGTATGATTCTTCTGTATGCGAATGGAACCGCTTCTTAAAAGATTTCTGCGCTGATCCCATAAATGACAAGTTCAAATCAAAATTAAAGGCAGCTGCTATCCTATGGCGAATTGTTCGTGATTCCGATCAACCTAAAATGTATTCACACACATTAGTGCAAGATCATTTAAAACAACTCGAAAAGCTTTAAGGATAACACTTCTTAATTAATTTGTTGACTGTATTGTAAGAAACGCTGATAACTGTAGTCCAACTTCTCTCAGCGCATCTTTTCCCTGCCAATGTCCCCCTATAGAGTACCAATCTTCATCCGCTTTGTTTCCTTAAATAGAACAAACCTCTACATCCATCAACGCCACTCTCAATCCCACCCTTAAAAACAACAACCACCTGCCCATCTTCCTTGACCACGATGTAATCGAGCAGTCCGCCCCATAGCTCCTCATCGAACTCAACTTGCTCCCCGTTGATACCGCATACCACTTGAATCATGCCCTCCAAGGTATTTCTCTTGCTCTCCCTCTCGGCAATTTGCTCGTCCAACTTCTCCAAACTCCCCTGCTTTTCCAGATAGCGTGCGCGAATCTCATTCTCTTGATTCAGATACGCATTCTGGTCCTGTGCTACCCGTGCATTCTCACGAATCAGTTTTTCAAGCCGTTCTGCCAAAACGCCGAGTTCCTGCTCTACTTTATCCCGTTCCTCCGTCAGCTCTACCGTTTGGCAAACGTCGTCAATCAGGGATTG
>NZ_CP016201.1:2225097-2227543 GCF_001683335.1 Selenomonas sp. oral taxon 126 | reverse complement strand
TCGTCAATCAGGGATTGGAGTGCCACAATCACCTTCTCTTTGACCTCCACCAAGGAGTTCAGTGCCTTGACGAAAATCCGTTTGATTTCCTCTTCCGTCAGATGCCTTGTGCTGCACGGCTTGCCCTTGTGGGCATATTTCTTGTTGCAGCGATAGATGACTCTGCGGTACTTATCCGTCGAATGCCATACCTTAGCCCCGTACCAACCGCCACAGCAGCCGCATTTGATTTTGTTCGCGAAGATGCTCACGCCGCTGTGCTTGCCATTCTGCTCTCTACGCTTTATCTCTGACTGGACGAAATCAAACAAGTCCGGCGGGATAATTGCCTCGTGATGCTCCTCCACATAATACTGCGGAATCTCGCCCGTGTTCTTCCGTCGCGTTTTATCGAGGAAGTCTGCCGTATACTCTTTCTGAATTAGTGCATCGCCACGATACTTCTCGTTGGTAAGAATGGAACGTACCGTGGAGATGTACCACTTGTCCTTTCCCGATGGGGATTTGAGGCCGCGCTTCTCCAGTTCCTTGGTAATCGCATAGAAGGATCGCCCGCCAAGGAAGAGTTTGTAGATGAGCTTCACCACTTGCGCCTGTTCCTCGTTGATTTTGAAATCCTTGTCATAGCCGAGGAATGCACTGTAGCCCACACTGGTCTTGCCCTCGGCGAACTGCTTGCGCTTGCCCCATGTGGTGTTCTCCGAGATGCTGCGACTTTCCTCCTGAGCCAGCGAGCTCATAATCGTGATCAGGAGTTCTCCGCGTGTGTCGAACGTCCAGATGTTCTCTTTTTCAAAGTAAATCTCTACGCCATGTTCCTTGAGTTTACGGACGTTTTGGAGTGAATCCACCGTGTTTCTCGCGAAGCGGCTGACGGACTTTGTGATGATGAGGTCGATCTTGCCGGCAAGGGCATCCTCGATCATTTGGTTGAAGCCATCGCGTTTCTTGGTGTTCGTGCCACTTATCCCTTCATCCGAATACATGCCGACGAAATCCCAGTCTGCACGGCTTTCGATGTAGTTCTTGTAATGCGCCATCTGCATTTCGTAACTGGAAGCCTGTTCTTCATGATCGGTCGAAACTCTGGCATATCCTGCCGTCCTGCGCCGTCTTGGTTCTGCCGTAACCTCAGAACGAAAGATTTTAGGACTGGCAGGGATGACCCTCACTGTCTTTGCCATCGGTATGCGCCTCCTTCTTTGAGTTGAAATATGACTTCATCATCGGATATGACAATCCGCTCGACGTTCTGTACGATCTTGCCCTCGTAGCCATCGCCGAACAAGGATTCTGCCGCTACCTTTAGTTCGGATTCGGGCAGTCGTTTCAATCGGCATTTCGTGCGCGGCTGACTGCAAGACCATACCTTAGTTCCCTTCGTCCAAGTATCACGCTCACACTTGCTGCCGCAGGAGGCGCAGTACACTTTGTTGGTGAAGGGATTGCTGCCGCGCTGTCCGTTGTAGATTCGGGCGGTCTTTTTTATGCGGCCATTGGTTAGGTGAAATTCCACACAGTCACCGTGAATGACGATCTTTGACACCTTATGCCTAAGTTCCGCAGTATCAAAATCATCCTTCTCCATGACGGTTCTGACCGCAGCCACAAGCTCCTCTTCCTTGATCGGACGGCTGTCACAGGATTCCCTACCTTTCCGCTCTCTTGTGTTGCAGCCCCACCGTCTGTACTTCCCTGCGGTTCTTCTGCTGAAGCCGCCGCCGCAGCATCCGCATTTCACCATTCCGGAAAACGGAAGAAGAACAGGATTCCGATTCACAGCCCGTTTGGCTCGTAACCTTCGCGTCTCCTGTGCCTTATCGAAGTCTGTCTTTGACACCAGAGGCTCGAACACTCCATCCACCAGATACATTGGCAGCTCACCTTTATTCTGCTTGCGGACATGTCCCTCACTGATGTAGTTCTTCTGCAATGCCATCGTCCCCGTGTAGGAGATGTTGGAGAGAATATCCTTTACTGTGGTCTGCTCGATTGGTCTCCCCTGCCGTCCTGTGATTCCACGTCCCGCGAGTGTCTTTGCGATGGTGTAGGCAGATTCTTCGGCAAGGTATCTACGGAAAATCTCCTTTACGATCTCACTCTCGGCAGGGATAATGCGGAACATCTCTCCGTCCCATCGGTAGCCGTAAGGCGCTTTATGCCCGTTCGGAATACCCTCTGCGAAGCGTCGCCGCACGCCCCATCGGATGTTGTCGCCGATGCTCCGACTCTCTTCTTGGGCAAAGGATGCGAGCAGCGTCAAGAGGAGTTCTCCGTCCTCGGATGTGGAATCAATGTTCTCGCGTTCGAAGCGGACGGCAATCCCCTTCTCTTTCAACTGTCGGACGGTATGAAGGCAATCCACGGTGTCACGGGCAAAACGGCTGATGCTTTTGACGAGTACCAGATCAATCTTCCCGGCATCGCAGTCCGCAATGAGCCGCTT
>NZ_CP016201.1:2221533-2225072 GCF_001683335.1 Selenomonas sp. oral taxon 126 | reverse complement strand
TCCGTCGATGAGTGGTACTTGTGCCTGTGATACCTTCGTCCGCATACACGCCTGCGTATTCCCATGCGGGATTCTTCTGAATGAGATTGCTGTAGTAACTGACCTGCGCCGCAAGAGAGTGGTGAAGCGTATCTACAGAGACGCGGGCATAGGCAGCCACACGCAGCTTTTTCTGCAATATAGGGCTTGGTTGAACTCTTCGTATCTTCATGGTGCTCCCTCCTTTCCAGTCCCATATTCCCGTACTATCCGCACGATAGCAAGTCAATATCTGAAAATAGTACGCCTATGACGGGGCGATATTTCTCGCGCATTTTCGCTTCAAACGCAAGATACTCATCCTCTGACAAAAGTCCGCTCTGCAGCATTTTCCATGAAGTACGCATCACCATCTGATACGTCATTTCCCGAAGACCTTCTTCCTTGCTCATTTCAACATCTCCCTTCATGAAGCAGCGGACAAAAACGGCTCTTGTGGTCACCTTTTGGGGCATAAAAATAACCCGACGAAGATTCGCCGGGCATTGAGGTTAAAGCAGTTATTTATCTCTGAGACTGTGCATCATATCCTGCAGTTTCTGTGGAACGGGAAGCCCCATCCGTGCTGCGTTCTCGATGATCGAGATTCCTTCATTCGAGATGTAGAAGAAGATCACGGCGGAACGCAAAACACAGCCGCTGCCGATAATGTGGGTATCGAGGACATTCGCCACGCCGACGAGGGTGAAGATGCAGACCTTCTTGCAGATTCCCTTGAAGCCGATGGCACTCGACAGTTTCTTTTCCACAATCGCACGGAGAACTCCCGTGATGTAGTCCGTCGCCACAAACACAACGAGGGCATAGAGCAGATCGTCGAAGCTGCCGAGGAACTCCCCGACGACGATTCCGATGCCCGCCGCATACAGACGTATTGTCAAAATCTGATCCATCATCGAAAACCTCCTGCCTTTTTCCATTTCCCGAGATGATTCATCCTGCGCAGACGGTAGTTATAGCATCCACGCATTAGTTCCGTAAACTGACCGTCTTTCCATAAATATAAGGGCGAGCCTGTGCTGACAAGATATTTCCCCTGTCCCAGAGGGCAGAGACTTGTACGGGCAGTCGGATTCGTTTCCAGTTCCATAAGCAGCTCGTCCTTTGCACTGTAAATCTTTGAAATATACCTTTTCCCGGAGATAAGATAATCCAGATTTGCAGGAAAGCGCATATACATTCCATCATGGAGAGGATAGCGGATGCTGTAATCCGGTGCGCTCCATCTGCCTTCCGAAGTATGGGATTCCCCTGTAACAGAGTCTCTTGACGTTGTTTTGGTTTTCTCCATCCAAGGCTCAAGATTGCTGCCATCGAAGAACACATAACGGTCTGTGCTGACATGGCTTCCGTTTTCCCCATGCTCTGATATGGAGTGCCATATCATCACTTTGAAGTTCCCTTCTTTATCCACCCGCCCGCCTTCTGTTTGACAGCTATAGAGGTCAGTAGGACCGGATACGGCGGGAGCACCAAACATCTGCACAAGATCGTATGCGGCGATGATCTCGCCGTTGCGTTTGACAGAGAGAATACTGTCACGCTGATCTGCCCCGATGAGCGGGAACACGAGAACATTGACAGCTTCGAGGGTATAAAGATTTCCCCGTTCATCCATTTCAGCATCGAGCATTCCATAGCCTGAGACATACGCGAAGTGGCGACTGCTGTTGACCATCCATATATCCTCTTTGGAAAAGCCGAGCGGATGAATCTTTCCTTTTGCATAGTACGAATGGAGCATCTGGTTTTTTTGATCCTTCCACTTTATTTGGAGGAGCGGTATGCCGGAAAGGGCATTCGTTGGAATGTAGCTGTTGCCACCCTCGGATTCGTGTCCGTAGACGCAGCGACCGTCCGTCCAGATCCATTCGCCCGGATAAACGGAGTGGTTTCCAATGCAGGTAAGCCACACCCCATCCGCAAGCACCTTATTCCCTCGCACCTCTCTCACTCTCGTCCTGTGCATCGTCTCACGCTCCCACGATAACGGCGGTACCGCCCCTAGAAATCTGTACCCACACAAGACTTCCGTCACTGGTGTTACAATCCACTGCCGCACGGAAAGGATACGACTGCTCGCCGATATGAACACGTCCATTCTGAATCCTGCCGCGCCGCGCCTGTGATTCACCCACTTGTGCATTCTTTATCCCTGCCCGTATTGCTGCCGCTAGTCCAAGAATGCCGTGCATCAAAACCACCTCACCATCTTGATCGTCTGCCGCAGAAGGCGCGGCGTGAGTTCCACCGTATTGGACTGAAGGAAGTATTCGTGTCCCTCGAAGCGGATGCGCTTGGTAAAATCGACGATGTGGTCAATGTCGGGAACGCCGCTACGAATCCGTGCGCGAATCTCCACCGTAACTGTCTCTTGCGTCTTGCGGTTGAGCCATTCAATCGCTCTCGTCAGCGTCTGTAAATACTCCGAGCCCACAACGGGAAATTCGGTGTCGATGAGCGAGGAATACGGAAGCTCATCATCGCTCGCGTAACTTGCACCAAGGCTGAGATTCGACTGCTCGACGGTGAACTGACTTGCCTTGCCGCCAGGCTTTCCCTGCGACAACGAGCTTCCTTCGAGCACTCCATCGACATAAACCGTGGTCGCATACCATCCGTAGCCAAGCGGCGCATGGTAGGTGATGCGCTCCGTTCCCTTCTCACGGCTCCAATCCTCCCAGTCATATTCCGTATGCTTCTTCCCATCATTGACCGCCTCTGTGGTACGCTCCCACTCCTTGAAAAGATACACGTCACGCCCTGTGGAGGCGTATGCGTAATCCGTGCGGCTGGTCGAGCCGTCCACATTATGCGTGCGCTTCTCCGCGAGATACTCCCCATCGTAGGTATAGGTACTGTAGCCGTTCTCAT
Source organism: Selenomonas sp. oral taxon 126 (assembly GCF_001683335.1). Classification (GTDB taxonomy): domain Bacteria; phylum Bacillota; class Negativicutes; order Selenomonadales; family Selenomonadaceae; genus Centipeda. Next base: position 2,222,159 of record NZ_CP016201.1, on the reverse strand, counting down.
TTGTTTCACGGACGAGAAAGCCGTTGGAGTAAGTGCGGCTGATCTCTTTGAACGAAATCGTTCCCGTGAAGGGAACGGGAGCGGTATCCTCCTCGTTGTGCGCCCCGCTCTCATGATTGTTGTTCGCGCTGTGCCAGACGGAGCGCAGGAGTTTCCGCTCTACGGTCGGCTGTGCGTGCGGCCAGTGCGTGATGTCAATGACAGACTCCTCCATGCCGCGCTGAATGATGTGGAGCGTATCTCCACGAATAAAGACATTGATCTGACGCTGCGGCAGTTTTGCCGTCCATCCGAACAGTGCGGAGATAAAATCATGGTAGGTCATTCCACTCCCCTCAAAGTTCTGCGACGGTGTGAAATCATCGGTCAGACGATGAAGCCGAAGCCCGAGTGCTGCGGCAATCTCGGCCGCATAGCGCGACACCTTTGCCCGCTCGACGTAGATATGGATGGGCGTGTAGAGGAGCGTGTCCTTACTGTACGTCCCCTTGACGGACTGCACGATGCCGCGCTGACTCGTTTCCTCCACGAGAAAACGGAAGGCATAGTCCATCACCCGACCTTGGACGTTTGAGCCGATGGGGAGAGGATTCACGGTTTCGAGTTGAATGTTATCCGAGAGACTG
>NZ_CP016201.1:2159285-2220960 GCF_001683335.1 Selenomonas sp. oral taxon 126 | reverse complement strand
GCCGAGCGTCACGGAGAACGAGCGAATGCCGCGCTCTCTAAACTCTGCATAGGTCAGTGTATGAGGAATCTCAATCCTTGTATCTGCCAATATATGCAGGGACTTGATAAGCTGACGTGCTGAATCTGCGATAGCAGAGCCACGTTGTCCGATACGCCGCACAGTATCCGTGTTTTTCGATTCCGTCCGTCCAATCCGGCGGAGCAGCTTTCCTCTAATTGATACTTTCACTCCTGTTTGTAGAAGCCGCCGTGTGTCGGCATGAACAGAGCAGGATGCATGAAGTTCCCGCCTTAGATCACACGTCAGTTTTACTGATTCTCGAATCATCGGGATAAACGTGATGTAAACGGCAGGGTGGAGATGGATGCGCCCAAAAGGAAACCACGAGATGAGAACACCGGGCTTCAGCTTGATACTCATGTCCCCGCTCTCCATCCAAACTGCCGCTCTGCAAGCTCTGCAATTCTCAAAGACGTGTCGTATGCTCCCATAACGTACCCCGCCGTATCTTGCCCTGCGATATGTCTGCCGTGTTCCGTAATTATGCCGCCGCTCTTTTCAATCGCCGTCAGAGCGCACAGCCCCTCTGCTGTCCGATAGGCGGGCTTTGCAAACGGTGCAATACTGACCACTCGGGAGTTCCCTCCATACTGCGAGATAAGCGACGAAACATCGACCGTCTGCAGAAGCTCCTGTCCTGCCGCCGTCGCTTCATAGCTTCCATCGCCGCAATCGGTCATGTTTGTTTGTGTTGCCGTGATTGGCAGCAAAGCGATCTGCTCGCGTGGATCAATCGGGGCATCCGATAGGATAAGATTCGAGATGAGGGCACGATTGTTGTCACTGAATATCTTGATGGTTCGCGAATCATACGAGAGGTTTATATCCCTCTTATTGCAAAATTCATGATCGTTGACGATGACATGCAGAATTCCGTTGTTCTCATTCCCCTGCTTGATGTGAAGCCATACAGTACTCATTGCGTACATGGGAATGATCTCAGCGATGTCAGACTTGTAAAAAAGAGAGTTGGTACCTGCGTACCCGGAAATGGTCAAACTGCGATAACCACTCAGGTAGATGCCGTTCTGATACCCAATGCCGAGTGAAAAATCGACATCATCACGCCCTTCTACTCCGAGGATATACAAATCGAACTTTCCGTAAAATTCCGTCGGGACTTCGGAAAGTTCGACTCCGCGCTCTTTGGAAGGCTGCCAAAAAGATACGCCAGTCCTGCTGTACTGCTCCCCCGTCACCGTTGTGCCTCTGCTGGTCGAAAGCAGCTCGGCATAGCCTGGATTGATGTATTTGAACGACATGACACAACCTCCTAGTCCGAAACAAGGAGCCCTTCTGCTTGAAGGTCGACACTCACATCGCTTTGTGGCTGCTCATCGGAAGAACTCATCGCTTTCACCCAGAAAATGACATTCACAGTGCCGACACCGGAAAGTGCAATCTCATCCTTCCAATCTGCTGCTGTCAAAACGGTATCAGTCGTATAATTGTGATCCATCGCCACCTTCCACTTGTCCGCATGATCGCCGACGAACTTGATCATAAGTGTTCCGTCGATATGGAAGCCGCTCTCGCAGCGCACGGCGCACTTGACGGCTTTCTGCTCGCCCTTGCCCGCATCGAGCAGGACGGAGATGGGCGCGAGTTCCGTACCGGAGCTGACCTCTGTTCCGTCCTTGCCGCCCTCGGTTGGATTGTTCATATAGATATGCAAGAGTTCTGCCATTTTCACACCCTCCAAAATTCCAGTGAAATCTTATAGACCTTCGGGAAATGCGCCATATACTCGTAGGATTTCACCACAACACGCATAGAGGGACGGATATTTCCGCCCTCGTCCGTTACGGACACCATCGTGCGGCTGTCCCAGTAGCCTTTGATTTTCTCCCATGCGGCAGAAGTGACCGTGACCGAACAGGAAATACGGTCGCCCTCCGTGATGTGTCCGAAATCCTGCACAACCGCGCCGCCGACAATTTCGAGGAGCTGCTGACGATCATCGGGAACGATCTGCCAGTTCTCGACACTCAGCGTTTTAACCTCACCAATGTGAATATGAATTGGAATCACCTCCAAGGGCATTCTCGACGGCAGGACGGATGCGGTCGGCGACATGATCGGCAAGCATACGCATTCCCTCGTTGTCCTCCGTGACGGCGTTTTCAATTTGTACCTGTATGTGAATCTGCCGATTGTCCGTCATGGAGGGAGCCGACTGAGTAGTATTTTGGGAGGACGGGATATTTTGTCTCCCTCCCTGCACGATCTGTGCCTGTTGTCCAAGCCCTGCCATCATTTCCGAGTATGAGAACTCCTGCCCATTGACACGGATGTGGGAACTGTCCTCACGCTGCTCAAGGCGGAAGTTTGGAAGGAGATTCTCCATCGCCCATTTGCGCCCAGACTGAAACTGTTGGAGAAGCTCCGGTGTCAGCCCCAGATCCTCTGCCGTGAACTTGTTCTTCTTGCGAAGGTACTGCATCAACCCGACTTGCCCGGATTTCTTGAACACCTGCAGTTCCTCTTTCTGGGAGCGGAGGACTTCCAGAGCGGCGTTGCGTTTGGCATCGAGTTTCTGCTTCTCCGCCCAGCGCGTCGCTTCGACCTCGTCCAGCCCCTTCTGGACCCACGCATCCTTCTCGCGCTCTATCTCTGCAAGGCGGTTTTCAAGTTCGGTCTTCCAGATCGAGTCGATATTGGAAGCGACATCACGCTCCCACTGCTCCATGACACGTGCCTTGCTCTCACTCAGCCACGCCTGTGTCTGCACCTCATCCAAGCCCTTCTGCCGAAAGGCATCGGCTTCGCGAGCGATGGAATCCAGCTTGTTTTGGAGATCCGTCTTGTAGAGCGCATTCGCCTTATCTACAACGTCCCGCTGAAAGTCGGAATAAATCTTCGCTTCCTTCGCGAGACGGTATTCGTCGATTAGATGTGGATCTGCGCCCTTCTGGAAAAACTGAAACGCCTCGCGCCCAAGAGCATGAAGGCTGTTCTGGATGTCCGTGTGTGTCAGCGTATATAAGCTGTCCGTCAGCTGTTCCGTCGCCTTTGCGGATTCACTGACCGTTTTTGCGGCATCCTTTTCTGCCGCCGCACGGATTTGTGCCGCTTTTGCATTCTGCTCCTGCGCCTTGGCATTCTTCTCCGCTTCGGCACGCGCTTTCTCCTCTGCCGCCACTTTCTCTTTGGCAATCTTCTGCTGTTCTTGGTACTGCTTGTACTCATCGCCATAGAGTGCGTCGAGGACGGTACCGCCGAGGAATGGAACAGCAATCAACGGAGATGCCACGGGATGATTCTTCACGAGCCATGAATTTGCTTCTGCGTGTTCACTCACCTTATGAATCTGCTCGCCGACAAAGCCCGCAAGCTCTGCGACGGTCTTTAATGCCTCTCCCCATCCAAGGACGGCATCCTTGATCTCGTCCTTGTTGTCCCGAATCGTTTCAACGAGAGATTCAAAGCCGTCATTGATCTCGGGCATGAGTTCTTCGGCGGCAGGAAGGAGAGCCGCACCAAGGGCAAGTTTCAGCTGCCCCGCTTCCATCTCCATCTCGCGCCATTTGAGATACGTCTCATGCGCCTGTTCGGGATCGAGCAGTCCCGTGGTCTTGACGCGCGAAGAAACGGTCATCAGGTCGTCGTACTGTTCGAGAATCGGGATGAGTGCCGCACCACGCGCACCGAGCACCTCGGCGGTATATGCTTCCTCCATGCCCGCTTCGCTTGCGGTCTTATATCCCTTGGCAAGCTGCGCCAGCTGCTCATTGAGCGGCAGGAGATTTCCCTGTTGATCTTTGAGTGCGATGCCGAAGCGCGAGAGTGCGCGAGATGTGTCATTTCCACGCTCTCCTGCAGCGGATACCTGCTTATCAAGACGAGCAATGAGAGGGATAATGCTCTTGATGTCCGTATCCGCAAGCTGAAACATACGCCCCAGTTCAGCGGCTTCCCCCGCAGAGACATGAAGCCGTTGCGTCAGCTTATAGACGTTCTCACCTGCAAGCATTGCGTCCTTCGTTATATTGAACAGTCCCGCGCCCGTCGCAGCGACGGCCATAACTGCGGCCATCTTTGTCGAGAGAACATTGAATCCGCTCGTAAGATTCCGAACACCCGCCTGTGCCGCCGTCATGCCCGCTGAGATACGTCCACCGAGCGTGCCGGAGAGAACCGCACTCTCCTTAAGACGTGCATTGAGTTTTCGCACTTCCGCTTCCGTCTGTGCGACGGTTCTCTGCTGACGCAGGAGATTGCTCTCCGCACGGCGATAGGATGCGCTGTCCACGCCGTCATTCTTTTTCGCGGATTGCAGGACAGCCACAAGAATCTGTTCCTTCTGCCGCTGAATATCCAACTCGCGGTTGATCGCCTGATGGCGCACCTTGATCTTGTCGAGTTCCGTCCCTACGCCGTCGAGTTTCGCGAGGTCGGCATCCAGTTTCAGATGGATGTTGTTTGCCTTGCTGTTGAGGCGTGCAATGGAATCCGAGACGGTTTTCCCCGCTGTGTCAAAGTCCAGCTGCAGCTGTGCGATGTTGAGACCGATGTCGAGATAGAGTTCATCAATCTTTTGTCCGCGCTTTGCCACTCTATCTCCCTCCCTACATCACGTCGTCAATAAATCGCTCAGACGATCTTTCTTCGCAGATCGCCGTCACCACAAGCTGATCGAGCAAGAATCCTATCTCATGCCCGTCGATTTCCTGCATTGTCCACCCGTAGGCGGACTGCAGCCGCTCGTAGTAACGCAGTAAATTCTGATACGGAGAAAGAACTACGCCTCTTTCTCCGTATCCCCGTTTGGGAGGTTCACCAGTTTGGAGAAGGTGAGTGCCTGAATCCAACGGAAAAGCGCACGTGTCAGTGGTACAATGTCCGCTACATCGACATACTCCTCTACGGATTCCTTCGTAACTTCCTCCCGACCGAATCCGAGGACGATCAGACTGACGTGCTCGTCCAGAAAATCTTCAAGGCTCAGACCTTCCTTGTCGGCATCAAAAAAGGCAAGGAACTCGCGCCACACCTTCATCTTCGGAGGATGCGGCACGATCTCCCTGCCCGCAATATGCAGTTTCGGCGTTTCCATAGCTTCCTCCCTCATACCTGCTCGTACCACTTCGAGCCTGTCTCTGCGGCAAAGCCCGCCGCCTCCTCATCCGCCTTGGCGTAGGACAGACCGTCGGAGAGACGGTAGATTGCCTTTGCCGTCAGCGTCGGCGTATCGAACTGAATGCTCTCCTGCTTCGAATTGCCGCTCTCCGAGGGTTCCGTGAATTGGACTTTGTAGAATTTGGTGTATCTCTTCTTGCCGTTGCGCTTATCCGACTGGAAGAGGACGGCGAAGTACGGAGCGACATCATCCTTGCCCGCCTTCATCACGCCGTTTTCGATGGCGTGTCCCAGAAGGTAAGCCGTGTATTCCAAAGGAAGCGCGGCAGTATCGAAGGTAAGGTCATAGGATGCGGTATTGGATGCCGTATCCACGGACTGACCGTCGGCGAAAAGCTCCGCCTGATTCGTCTGCGGCTTGATGTCCACCTTGCGCAGGAGCTTCCCGAGCGGAATCGGAGCCTCATATGTCGCCGCTCCTCCTGCCACATCGGTAAGCATCTTCGCGATATGTAACTTCTGGATGTTGATGAACTGCCCGCTCGTAAGATTCCCGGCGGGCTTTGCTGTTGGTGTTGGACTTGGCATTTTATTCTCCCTCCACTGCTGTTCTGTAATCTGTAATTTCAACGAATATATCTTTCTCAACGAACTCCTGCGTCTGCACCCTTACAAAGCCGAGTGGCAGAAGCGCGTTCTGCACAGCGCGATGAATCTCTCCGAATCTCCCATCCTTCGTCAGAATATGGATGCGTACCGTCACGCGCCGCTCGAACTCCATACCATCTGCCGAGAGCGCAGGAACGTCGGAAATGACGGTGTAGACAATAATCGGGTATGTCCCCGCATTGGGACTGCGTCCGTGGTAGATGCTCTTCTTTCCGTGAGCGAGAAGCTGCGTCAGCTCCTTCGAGCGCACAAGTACCTGATACACCATCCGTACAACACTCATTTCCCCCTCCTCCGTATCGCAGACCTTACGGCATCCACCATGGCAGAGCGAATACCGTCCTTCTTGGCATCGAGCGCGGGATAGAGAAACGGACGGTTGATGCGCGGACTGAACTCGACGAGTACGCCATAGGGAACGCCATCCTGCGATTTGGCATCCGCCGCGATGCGCCAGACGGAGCCATCTCGTCTGCGCGGCCGCTTGTGGATGGAGTCACGGAGTGCGCCCTTTACCACGCGCTTATCTGTCCCTGCATAGACGGGACAGCGGTTCTTTGCCTCTGCAACCACATCGTCCGCTCCGTGCGCGAGTGCTTCCTTTGCCGCAGCCGTCGCCTCTGCGCCGAGTTCCGAAAGGATCTTCTCGGCAGAGACGAAACCTCGGTATCTAGCCATCCTCCACCAACTCCCTACATTCCATCATGAGCCATTGCTTCTTCCCGCCGAGCGGATAGGGCGGCGCGATTGGTGTGAGCGTTTTGTCACCCCAACGGATACGATCCGTCACTCGCACATCCATGCGGTAACGAATGACGATGCGGTAATCCACCTCCTGCACCTTCTCCGCATATCCGTCGGAGATTTTCGCGGCAAAGGGCAGAACGAGCGCCCACGCCTTTGAAAGCTCCTGCACCGACGAGGAGAGGATATTCCCCTCATCATCCGTCTCCGTGACGGGACGCAGAATAGTGATTCGATGGCGCAGTTCGCTCATGGACACCCTCACCTAAAAGACCTCCTTCCGCACACCGAACAGCAGGGAACGCAGTGTCAAGGCAAGCCCTCTGTGATCCGCTTCCTCTCTGTGTTCATAGAGATAGGAGACGGCGTAGAGAATTGCAACGCGCACAATCGCCTGATCTTCGACCTTGGACAACTGCTTCACGCGCAGTAATGCAGTACAAATCTGTTCTGCCGTTTCCGTAAAGTGTGTGAGGAGATCATCTTCCTCATCTCCGTCAATCCTAAGATACTGCTTGACTGCTGTAAGCGGCACAAGCATAGAACCACCTCCCCTCTTTGCCGCAGATTTCATCAGCCCTTCATCTTGAGCGTCTGCACCGCTTCCTCAAGAACGAGCTTCCCGTCCACACGCTCCTTCATGACGTAGCCGACCATGCCGTTGCCCGCAAACAACTCCTTGAGTTCCTGCAGAGCACGGGTGCCGCGATCCCCGATGTTGTAGTAGGAGTAATCGCCAAATGCGATGACGGTCTTGCCCGCCTCGACAGCGGGCATATATGCCGATGAGTACACGGGATAGCCGAGCAGACGGTCGGGTTCGCCCATCTGGTAGGACGGCTGCCAGAAATACGCTCCGTTGGCATCCTTGAGTTTGCGGATGCTTGCAAGCGTCTGGTCGTTGACGATGAATGCTGCGTTCTTGCGGTAGGGGCGCTTGAGGCTGTAGACGAGCGTCACGAGTTCGTCCGCCTTGATGTCTGCCGCCGCCGTGGTGACGGATGTCTTTGCCGAGATGAGAAGCCCCTTCGGCTTGTGCGTTCCGTCGCCATTGAGGAATGCGTCCTCCTCTGCGTTGCCGAGTGCTTTGCCGAACTGCCCAATGAGATAGTTCTCAAGGTTGAAGGCATTGTCATAGAGCAGCTCCTCCGTCACCTTGACCGCAACGTGGAGCTTGTGCGCGTCGAGGACGATCTGGTCGAAGGTCGCGTCCCCGAAGGTGAGTGGCGCACCTTCCTCAATCCACGATGCCGCAGGTTTTGTGGCGGCGATGTTGATCTTGTGCTCCCCACTCGTCGTGATCGTCGTTGCAAGCGGACGCAGGACGTTCTCTTCAGTGAGTACGTCGATGAGACGCTTGTCATATTCCTCTGGAACGAGATAACCGCCGCTGGCATCCGTCCCCTCCTGCAGGACGTTCTCCACCTGACGGAAGTTCGTGCGGAGTGCCTTGAGCATCGCCGCACGGTATGCCTCGCTTGCACGACCTGTCTTTTCGGAAGCGAATCCTGCGCCCGGTGTATTGGTGATTGCTGCCGTCACAGGCTTTGCGAGCTGTGCGTCGAGAATTGCCTGACGCTCCATGCGCTCGATGTCCTTGCCGAGCGCAAGCACCTCGTTCTCCATCTGCTCGTATGCCTTGGCGTCCTCTGCCGTAAGGCGGCCATCCTTCTCGTGTTCATCAAGGAACTGCTTCGCCTGTTCCCACATTTCTGCACGCTTCTCGCGCATTGCCATGATCTTATCCATGTGTTTGTCCCTCCGTTAGTGTGAAATAGAAAAGAGCCGTCGTTTGAGCGGCTCTGCATCGACATTGTGTGTCCCCTGTCCGAATTTCGAGAGCAGGGAGTTCGTGACGGCGGCACGGGAGAAGATCAGCCCGTCTGCCGTATCGGTCACAGGACGCTGTGCGTCCGCATAGAGAACGGAATCCGCAAATCCAAGCTCCACCGCCTTCTTGGCGTTCATCCACGTCTCGGCATCCATGAGCCTTGAAATCTTCGCACGGGACAATCCCGTCTTGAGTTCGTAGGCGTTGATAATGCTCTCCTTGATTTCGGCAAGGAACGTGATCGTCCGCTCCATCTCATGTGTATCCCCGATGGAAACAGTCATTGGATTGTGAATCATCAACATCCCCAAGGGAGAAATCTCAACCGTTGATCCTGCCATAGCGACAACGGATGCAGCAGAAGCCGCAATCCCATCAATCTTGACATTGACGTTTCCCTTATACTCCATAAGCATATTGTAGATCTGTGCCGCCGCATAGCAGTCCCCGCCCGGCGAGTTGATCCAGAGGTCAATATCTCCCTCGGCGGCATTCAACTCAGAGCGGAACATCTGGGGTGTAATTTCATCGCCCCACCACGTCTCGTCTGAGATTTCACCATCCAGAAGCAAGATACGCTTCTCTCCCTCGTTCCGCACCCAGTTCCAAAATTTACGCTTCATCGTTTTCTCCCTCCTGTTGCTGACCCGCAAAGAGTCCTGCGTCCCTCAGTTTTGTCATATTCCCGTTGATAAGATAGAGATCGCCGCCCTCTGCGGATTCAATCGGATTCATGTCCTCAAGGCTGCGGATGTCGTTCGCCGAGAGCCATCCGTTCTGTCGCCCGATGGCATAGCCCTCCATACGGCTCTTGTAGTCCCCGCGCAGAAGACCGTCCACGTTGAAGCGGATGAAGTAGTCCTTCTGCTCCTTATCTGATAGTAACGCTTTCTGCAACGACTGCTCCCATCGCATGACCCACGGATTCAAAGTGTATTTGACAAATTCAAGCGACTGCTGCTCGATATTTGAGAAACTGGACTTCTCCAAATCCCCGACCATATGCGGCGGTACACGATAGAGACGTGCAATCTCGTCAATCTGGAACTTCCTCGTCTCAAGGAACTGCGCCTCCTCGGGTGGTATGGCAATCTGCTGATACTTTACACCTTCCTCGAGGACGGCGATTCTGCCCGTGTTCATCGTGCCGCCGTAGACGGCGTGCCAGCTCTCTCGCAGTTTCGACGGGTCTTTGAGGACACCCGGATGCTCAAGCACGCCGCCCGGACGCGCACCGTTCTTAAAGAATGCCGCGCCATACTCTTCCGTTGCCAGAGCGATGCCGATGGCATTCTTTGCCATAGCGATAGGAGAATAGCCAACCAGACCGTCAAAGCCGAGTCCCGGAATGTGGAGGACATCCTCGCGTCGTAAACGAATCTGCCCCTTGTCCGCAAAATTCGGATTCTCCTCTGTGCTTCGCGTGTAAGTATAGTAAAGTTCACCCGTGCGGCTGTCGCGGCTGACTTCCATCTTATCCGGGAGCAGCGGATAGAGGCCAAGAACACGTCCCCTGCCATCCCGCAAAATTTGTGCGTAGGCATTTCCCCAGAGGAGGAGATGCGACATAAGCGTCTCACGAAAGACGAAACTCGTCATCTCGGGATTCGGCGCATCGTGGAGCAGGAAGTACAGCGGATGCTCCGGCACACGCTCTTTTCCCTGCCCTTTATAGGCGTAGACATGGAGCGGCAATCCTGCGATGGATTCTGCGAGAATGCGCACACAGGCATAGACCGCCGTTGTCTGCATTGCCGTACGCTCGTTGACCGCCTTACCCGCTGCCGTCTGTCCAAACAAAAAAGACAAGCCACCGAGATGATTGTAAGGCTTGTCCCGCGAACGGAAAAGTTTGCTGAATAGGTTCATGGAAACCTCCTTAATTTTGTAGACATCCACTTTTATGTATGTTATAATAGTTATATCAAATCCGTTCGGCAAGCAGAAAGGACTGTGTTATGAAAGCAACATTCAATGATTTCGTTCACGACAACCCTAATTGCAGCAAATTTCACACCGACCCAGATGCAATTTCTATATTCAATCTTTTATCGCAAGATACGAATATAATTGCTATGATTGATGCATCCGAAGCAGGCAAGCCAGCTCTTTCTGCTTGTGTGCTAAACGTCGAGGTTTGTTCCCAATCAAGCCAGAGCATTGATCTAACGGATGGGTTCACCCGTACCGTTATAGGACGTATGATCAAAACCATTCTAAAGCCGTTTGGTTATGAAGTTGATAAGCAGAAAAACCTACCAAAGAATTCAGGAGCGACATATTTCACGTCAGCATCCTGCTATAAAATGACAGGACCTGCATCAATGAAGGTCATTCGAACTATCGTCCCAATAGATGCCTAGACATCATATACATTTGAATATGGACTAGGGGAATCTTATTGTTGAAATATTTTCTAGGAGGTTGATTTTATGCTTGAATCACTTGATGGTAAAAAGGTCACAACACTTCCTCATCTGAAGGACTATAATACATGGCGCAACAAACTTTCTGATGCAGATTATGAGGCAATTGAAGATGATTTGAATCGTAGAATTGATGCTGGTGATATTCATACCGCCGGTTGGATGCCGGGAAGCGATTGGACGGGAACGGTCTTTGAGCCTATTTATCAGATTGCATGCCGAAAGAGCATTACACACTCAGCTATGTTTTTCGGTTTAATTGTATTTAAGGTGTTTATGGAACGACCAGAAACATGGATTTTTGGCAAGTTTGAGAAAGACGGAAAAGACATTGGAAGCATCACGTATTTTCGACATGATGCTTCTTAATGAATCTTTTCTCTCCACAAATACTCATATCCGAAGAAGTAGTGAAAGGGCTGTTTTTCTGAGCCAAGCATGATTCACAGCAACAAGATTCCTCTCTCATCATACACCGATTCCGATGCATCGTTCCCACAGCGGATCGCACGATCCAGAGCCATGATGAGCGCAATCACGCCATCGATCTTCTCGGTGGACTTCTCCTTGTCCGCCTTGATGTTCCCCGCGGGGTCGGTGCGAATGAAAATGTTGTCTGCCATCCAGCGCATGACGGGATGCCCGCCGTGCGCTATTTTCTTTTCCAGCGTCAGCTTCATCAACTCTTTGGTCGGCGGGCTCATATCCTTGAAGCCCTGTCCGAACGGAACAACGGCAAAGCCCATCCCTTCAAGATTCTGCACCATCTGCACCGCGCCCCATCGGTCGAAAGCAATCTCGCGGATGTTGTACTTCTCGCCCAGTTTCTCAATGAACGCCTCGATAAATCCGTAATGCACGACATTCCCCTCGGTGGTCATAAGAAAGTCCTGCTTCTCCCACACGTCGTACGGAACGTGGTCGCGCCGTACACGCAGATCGATATTCTCCTCGGGAATCCAGAAGTACGGCAGCACGGCAAACGGCTCATCCTCCTCCGTTGGAGGGAACACGAGGACAAATGCCGTAATATCCATCGTGGAGGAAAGGTCAAGACCGCCGTAGCAAACACGCCCCTCCAAGGACTCGGCATCCACAGGCATAGCGCACGCATCCCATTTGTCCATTGGCATCCACCGAACAGACTGCTTCACCCACTGATTCAAACGAAGCTGACGAAAGCTGTTTTCCTCGGCGGGATTCTGCCGTGCGGAGTCACAAGCCGCCTGTACCTTGTCGATGCCGACCGTAATGCCAAGCGACGGATTCGACCGCTTCCAGACCTCCGGGTCTGTCCAGTCCTCATCCTCCTTTGCGCCGTAGATCACAGGATAGAAGGTCGAATCAATCTTTCTCCCTTCGAGAATGTCCTTCGCTTTCTGGTGTGTCTCATAGCAGATGGACTGCGTATCCGTCCCCGCTGTCGTAATGAGGAAGTAAAGCGGCTGCATACGCGCATCACCAGAGCCCTTCGTCATAACGTCAAAGAGCTTGCGATTCGGCTGCGTGTGCAACTCATCGAATACCACGCCGTGAATATTGAAGCCGTGCTTTGAGTACGCCTCTGCCGAAAGCACCTGATAGAAGCTGTTCGTCGGCAGATATACCATCCGCTTCTGGGAGGCGAGGATCTTCACCCGCTTGCCGAGTGCGGGACACATCCGCACCATATCTGCTGCGACCTCGAATACGATGCTTGCTTGCTGACGATCAGCAGCACAGCCATACACCTCGGCACGTTCCTCACCGTCGCCGCAGCAAAGGAGCAGTGCGACAGCGGCCGCGAGCTCTGATTTTCCTTGCTTCTTGGGAATCTCCACATACGCCGTATTGAACTGCCGATAACCGTTCGGCTTCAAAATTCCGAAAATGTCTCGAATAATGCGCTCCTGCCAGTCGATGAGTTCGAACGGCTTTTCCGCCCATGTTCCCTTCGTATGGCACAGACACTCGATGAAGCCCACCGCATAATCGGCGGCATCGGCATCATAGCGGGAATCCTTCGCCATGAATTTTGTCGGTGTATAATCGGTCAGCTTCCGCAAGCAAATCACATCCCATCAAAAATACCGACCTCCCAATCGTTAGATTTTTGGCCTAACTTTTGGGGGTCGGTACAAAGTACTATAGTTATTTAATTACAATTTTTTAAGCATATCTAAAACTTCATTAGCAGGTACAGTACAATCTTCGCATTCAATATCACCATCTTCCTTAATTTTATTGTATCGAATATGCGTTACTTCCCAAGGCCCTCCATCATATCCAGCTTGATATGATGCTTTATCGAAACCAGACTCTGAATCTAAGTCATAGCCGTACTCTTTTGCAGCATCCTCTATAGCCTTATCAAATTGAGATTCGGCATATTCGTCAGCTTCTTCCTTTTCTAGAAATACAGCTTTCAGCTCACCTTCATTGGTTACGATGTAAATCTTCGGATTCTGTTTCTTTAGCAATTTTTTGTTCATTACGCACACCTATTATGAAGCAACCTCCTGTCAAGAGTTAATCTTGAGGAGATCACCACAAAATTTCCTTTCTTAAGTTTTAATACAATACTACCTATGCTAGAAGATATTGTCAATCGTTTTGTGTAAACTTTTTTCTTTCCTTTGCTCCACATGGTGAATTCCTCCTCGCTTGCTCTGTGGTTTTCCCTTTCGGTAGTCACATATTCCCGTACTTTCCGGGATATAGCAAGCGATTCAGACTGTATACTTTACCAAAGGCAGGGAAGGGATTCCGGCGGCACTTTCTCCGGCTCTCGGTCGCTGTAATCGTATGCCTCACCCAAAATCTCCTCGTCAAAACCGAATTTCTCATAAGCTTTGGCAAGAACCTCAAGGTAGTGAATGGACGGCACACCAAGTTTCCGCTCCTCGTGCATGATGTAGACCATGCCGCGAGTTTTTCCCAGATCCTCGTCGTTCGCTCCCGTGCGAGTGGCTTGGATTGTCCGCTTGTAGTAGAAGGAGGGAAATCCCTCGTAGCGGTCAAGCCGTTCCTCGTCCTTTTCCGAAATACGCCAGAGCAGAATCGGGACGGTCAGCCCTTTCTCTTTCTCGATGGTCGCATACGCTCCCGTTTTGCTCCCCTTGAACATGAGCCGCCAGCCTTCGAGGAGTCCCGTCCCCAGAAGCTCCGCCTCCGGGCAGCGAAACGCCATCTGCCGCTCGTCCATGTTCGAGCCGTAAGCGATGTAAATCTTCGTTTTCATCTTCATCATCCTTTCCGCTTCCGAAGGAACATTCCTTCTACCGCTTCAAGCCCGCCAGAAGGCGGGCAATGTCGGGTCTTTGGCACTTATGCCGAAGGGATGCTCCTGCCGAAGCGGAAAGCTGCGTCGCCTGCAAGGTTCCTCGTGAGGATGTCCCGCGCCGTGGCGAATTCGCCGCCGATGAAGCCGAGGCGCATCAGCCATGTCCGCATTGCGAATTTCGGGTTCTCCCGCTGTGGTTCTTTGGGGCTTGCCGTCCTTACTGTCTTTGCCATTTCGGAAAGGGCAAGGCAAAGCTGGATGTAACTCTTGATTTCCCCCGCGTGGATGCCGCCCTTGCGCTCTGCCGTGGGATTGGCGAATTGGAAGAGACGGAATTCGATGGTGCCTTTCGTAAAGGTAGCGTGGAGATTGAGGCAATGGTAGCGTGAGCCGTTGTAGTGATGTCCTCTGCCATGTGCAGCACAATTCCCTTCGTACCAGATGTCCGCAAGTTCTTCCATCGTCTGTGGCTTTTCCCTGTTGAGACGGTCGAGGAAGTTGCGATCCACCGTCCTGCAGTAGCGTCCGATGCGGCTTTGGTCGATGCGCATCGCGGCGATCAGGAGACTTTCGTGGCTTGCCATCAAATTGGCGAGGTTGCGGAGGGTTTTCGCCGTATGGTCGCCCTTGCCGATGTGGATGTGTACGCCGCACATATGGGCGGGGTTGCTCTTTGCTCCTGCGCGGCGCAGTCTGCGCAAAAGTTCCTGCAGGCGCTCGATGTCTTCGTAGCGGAGGATGGGCGTGACCAGTTCGGTCTGCTCCGCGCTGCCGGCGGCGTCGATGCTGACGTCGCGTTGGAATTTCCACTCGCGCCCCTTGGCGTCCCATGCGCTCCATGTGCAGTATCCGTTTCTGTGCGCTGTGTCCGCAAAGCGTCCCGTGCCGAAGAAGTCTGCCGCAATGCCTGCGGCGTCCCTGCGGGTAATGCCGTACATCTCGACTTCCACCCCGATGGTCTGCCTTTTCATGTCTGCGATCTGCCGTGCCGTTTCCGCTTTCATTTGGAAGCTCCCCTTTCTTCGCTGTCCTATGGGCTTTCCTTGTGTATATACATGGCTCTAAAAGCCACATATAGCAAGCGAATAGCGGAGTATACTTGACATTTTGCAGATTTTTTACGGCGTATCATACGGTGCAACGAGAAGCAGCCCCGAAGGGCTGTTTTTCCTCTTGGAGCGGCTTAGATGCGCTTCATGCACCAAGCCATCGCGTGTCCGCCGTCCTCGAAAAGCTCCTTGGCGGCTTCGACAAGGTTCAGGCGGCATTCGATGTCCGCGAATCCCGTCTCCTCCGGCGTTTCGACCATCTCGTAGATGGCTGCGTGGAAGCCCCAACACTCCATCCCGACGACAAGGATCTGTTCGCCGTAGCGAAGGATCGCGCCGCTCGTCCCGAACCGCATCTCATCGAGGTGCTCCATCGTGGTGGTCTTCGGCCATCTTGCTTCTGCGTTTTTCATTTTGTGTTCCTCGCTTTCTGTGTGTAGGTTGTTCCCTTCGTCATGTGTATATATCACTCTAAACGCAGGATATAGCAAGTCATATTTCGGATAAACTACACTTATTTTTCGAGAGAAACACAGCCCCGAAAGGCTGTGCAAGAAGCTGTAAAACTTACTCTTCGCCCGTGAGGATAAAGCGAATATATGCGGCGCGATCTCTCTCGATGAAGCAGATGAGTTCGTAGAATTCCATCTTAAACGCCATCCTCTGAACAGCGGGAATGTCGAACATATTCACCCGCCCCGAATCGCGGATATCCATGATCTGTGCGAAAACCTTCTCGTTCATGATCTGCCCCCTTTCTGCATAATGCGGAAGGAGTCCACGCCGGGGATCAAACTGAGCGAGGAGCCTGTCTCCCATCGGACGAGAAGCTGTCCCGCATCGTCAACGCGCAGAATCTCGCCCATCGTCCCTTTGGGTGGTGCTTGCGGATCGTCCATTCCGAGGAGTTCCACCCGAGTCCCGCGTGGGTATCGCTCTCGAAGTGCGGCGATCTGCTCCTTACTCGGAAACCGCATGACGCTCATCTCCTTTCCGATGTCCGCTCTTAAACGCGCTGCTGCCCGTGAGGTTCTGCATGAGGATCTTACGGCTCTCCTTGTAGGCGCTACCGATCATGCCAAGGCGCAGGAGGAAGCAGCGGAAAGCGTACTTTTCGTTGTCCACAATTTTCTCCTTCGCCGTGACGCGCTTCTGCGTCCGCGCCATCAGGCAGAGCTTGCTGATGAACTCGGCATACGCCTTTGCCGTCTCGTCGGTGATCGAGCCGTGCAGCCATGCAAAGGTGATGCGGTCATCGGTCAGCGTGTAGGTCGCCTCGCGAATGTCAAAGGCGTGCCGGATGAGCCGCCCCTTGCTCCGAAGGAGTGCATCGAGATTCTGCAGTGATGTCTCCGTGAAAAGACTGCGTGGGAGACTGATCGAAAGGCTGTCCTCGTCGGGTTCTGCCATCACCGCCTCCATTGGAGCAGGTTCTTCTACCACCGTTTCTGTCGGTGTCGGTTCATCATCTGCCGCTTCCGTTCGGCTCGGCGCGTCTGCCCCTGTGGCCGCGCAGGAAGTCTCGTTCTCCCAATCCTCGGACATGAAGCCCTCCTCGCGCAGTGCCGTGCGCACACGCTCAACGGTCGCTTCGTCGGTGACATCGTCGAAGCAAAGGCTGCCGTCCTTCGTGATCTCGAATGCTCCGATCTTGTAGGAAAATGTCGGTGCGCCGCAATAGACGGGCTTTTCGCCGAGCACCTTGCTGATGATCCCGACCATCGCCTTGCGCTCTTCCTTTTGGATGTTGTAATTGACCTTCATGGTGGTTTCCTCCTTTATGAACTTTGGTCACTACATACATGCCTCTGGTCGGAGTAATTAGCAAGCGGATTGTGCTGTATACACAAAATCACCGAAATGTGCAATTCCCGTAAGTACATAGAACACACAGGGAAGTGCGACACCGTTGCCCCACATCTTGTACTCTGCCGCATCCGAGTGCGGATTCCCGAGCCATCTACGAATCTGAGCATCGGTCTTGGGCTTCTTGCCGCCTGTGATTTCTCGGTGCATCTCAAAGACCGCGCGCCAGAACGCCATCTCTTCCTCGGTGGGTTCCTCCGTTTCAAGTCCCGCGCACCATCCGTCGGGAAAGCCCTGTAAGCGTCCGCACTCGGTCGGTGTCAGCCGACGTACGGCATAGACGGGTTGATTGACGACCATCGGGTCTTTATAATCCCGCGCCATGAGCGTCGGGCATTTCTCCTTTGCAAAATGAGAGTGGCAGCCCGTGGTCATGGCATAGACGGCATGACGGTCAGCGGTATTGAGCGTAAAGCTCACATTCTCTGCGATGCCGCTTCCCTGCGGACCGTTCTTCTCCTGCCGTCCGATCATCGAACCTTGGATGGAGACAACGGCAACACCACCCTGACAGCACGCAGGATTCCCTCCGCCCCGGTCAATCGTCCGCGCCGTCTCCGTCTCATAGATGCCTGAGTGCGGATTGTCGGATTTCATGGCGTTGGATTGGAATGATGAAATCCCGTATGCCTGTAGATCCTTCAATACAAGCGGCTGATTATTCCCGCCCGTGCCGTAATGACGAGAGACCGTCGGCGCAACAGGAAGGGGTCCGCTATACCGTGCGTCTGCACCATGTGACTCGAATACGGCAGGTACTCTGCCCGCACGAAGCGTCGGAGAAGTCTCCACCGCATAGCCGATGCTGCGGCTCTGTGCGGAATGTTCGGTACAGAAACCTGCACTTACCCTCTCGCCTGACGCATGAGTGCCATCCGCAAACTCTCGGGCAGTGCCTTGCCACGAAGCGAAGCACGGCGCAAGATCCCGACGCACGCTTTCGGTGTCAAATAGTATTTGTCCGGCACATGAACCTCCAAAATCTGCGACAAGGTAGATTCTGCGCCGACGCTGTGGAACTCCCCAGCCCTGTGCGTCCATGAGCCGGTAAGCAATGCTCCATCCGTCTCCCATGAGAATGTCGGCATACGCCCATCCACCTTTTTGAGGCAAAGGCACCTCGGGTGCTTTCGGCTCTTTGAGGCGGACGATCTCCGTAAGGACGGATTGGAAATCCCGTCCGCCCGAACTTGAAAACGCGCCCGCGACATTCTCCCACACGATGAATCTTGGGTATCTTCCATTCGTTGCACACCTCATTTCCCGAACGATACGAATTGCCTCGAAGAACAGTACGGATTCCGTACCGTAAAGCCCGTCTCTGCGCCCCGCGATGCTGAGATTCGTACAGGGCGAGCCGAACGTGATGATGTCCACAGGCTCGATCTCATCGCCGTGAATCCGATGGATGTCTCCCAGATGCTTGACGGAGGGAAGCCGCTTCGTTGTGACGCGAATCGGGAACGGCTCTACCTCCGATGCCCATTTCGGTTCTATCCCCGCAAGAATCCCTCCAAGTGTGAATCCCCCGCTCCCGTCAAAGAGACTGCCAAGCGTCATCATTTCACGGAATGGGGCGCGGTCATACGCTCAAGCATCTTGCCCGTCATCCAGATCGCCCCGTCGATGACAAGTGGTAGGAAGATGCGGTCACGGAATCTGCACCATCCTGTCTCCTTCTCTGCGCTCTCACGGAGTGCCGCCGTGTACGCCGCCGACACCTCACGCG
Source organism: Selenomonas sp. oral taxon 126 (assembly GCF_001683335.1). Classification (GTDB taxonomy): domain Bacteria; phylum Bacillota; class Negativicutes; order Selenomonadales; family Selenomonadaceae; genus Centipeda. The sequence continues at coordinate 2,202,242 of NZ_CP016201.1, read as the reverse complement.
CTGCGGGAAGTCCCTTCTCGTGCAGCCAGAGGACGGTCGCTTCCTTTGCCTCCGTCCGCACGAAGTCTCCCACATGATTCTTCAGTTCATTTTGAATGTGTTCCAGTTTCATCTTCAACACTCTCCTTCATAGTCCGTTACCCCGCGTGCAATGGCGCGGGCAAATTCATCCTGTCGCGTACTGAGAAGCTGCGCATCGCCCTCATGGTCGATAAACGCAAGCTCCACAAGCACAGCGACTGCATCCGTGTTGCTCAGAACATACAGTCCGTTGACACCGGGCTTTGCGCCCTTCACGCCGCGATCCACGGTTCCGAGTGCATCCACAATCTGATTCTGGATGCACTGTGCCAGTTTCTCTCCCTCTCCGCTTCCGTAGTAGTGCCAGACCTCCGTTCCGTTTGCCGTGCCGTTACAGGCGTTGCAGTGAATGGAGATGAATACGTCCGCACCGCTGCAGTTGGAAGCGGAGACAACTTCATGGAGGCTATCAGATTGCAGACAGCCGACCACCTCCACACCTGCGGCAGTAAGATAGCCCGCCACAAGGTCTGCGACGTTCTTTGCAACGTCACATTCCCGCAGTCCGTAGCCGCACGCGCCGGGGTCGGGATTTCCGTCTGGGGCGTGTCCTGCGTTTAGAAAAACTTTCATTGTGCTGCCTCCTTTGGCATTACGCCGCATTCTTCACAAAATCAATAAACGATTCGCAGATTAATAAATCCACGAACCGTTTACATCAGTTGAAAACGATGCCATCAGGCAGATACCCGTAGGCAACGCTCCCATCCTCGAAAAACGTATATCTCACATTGCACACACCCTTATCCTCCTTTTTTTCGCCCTTTTTGAACGTCGTTTACCGTGGTATCCTTCATGCCAAGTTCCTCTGCCGTGGGGATATATACCTCGGAGCAGGGGAGCTTTTGCCCATCACGGATGATATACACGTTCTCCGTATTTCCACGATATGCCACAAAACGACGCACAATCGCTGAAGCGTAAACAGGATCGAGTTCCATCAGATATGCCACGCGATCCATTTGTTCCGCTGCCATCAGTGTCGAGCCGCTGCCACCGAACAAATCCAAGGCGATGCTGTTGACCAGAGAGGAGTTTTTCATGGGGTATGCGACGAGCGGCAGCGGTTTCGTTGTCGGGTGCAGTTTCGACTTGCTCGGTCGGTCAAATTCCCAAACGGTGGTCTGCTTTCTGTCCCCGTAGAATTTGTGCTTCACGGTGTCCTTGAATGCGTAAATGACAGGCTCATGACGCATTTGATAATCAAAACGCCCCAGAACAAGGGATTGCTTTACCCAGATACAGGTTGTTGAGTAGTGAAATCCGGCAGCAACAACGGCATTGTAGAAATTGACCTTTTCCGCATCCGAGTGAAAAATGTAAATGGCAGCTCCGTCCGCAAGATTCTCATAGGCGTTTTTGAATGCCGAAAGCAGGAACTGATAGAACTCCTCACCCTTCAGGTTGTCATTCATGATTTTCATGCCGGTGCCGCCTGTGTAGTTACACGCATACGGCGGGTCGGTAATGCACATATTCGCCTTTTTGCCGTCCATGAGAAGTTTTACATCTTCAGTGTTTGTGGAATCTGCACAAAGGAGACGGTGCTTGCCCAAAAGCCACAAGTCACCGGGTTTTACGAAAGGCTCTGCCTGCAGGGCAGCATCTTCGTCGAAATCATCTTCCTGCGCCTCGTTATCGTCTGCGGCAAACAGATCGGCAATCTCGGACTCATCGAAGCCCGTGAGCGAGATGTCGAAGTCCATGCCCTGCAAGGCTTCCATCTCAACGCGCAGCATATCTTCGTCCCATCCTGCGTCAAGTGCGAAACGGTTGTCCGCAAGGATATACGCTTTCTTTTGCGCCTCCGTCAGATGATCGACGAATACGCACGGAACTTGCTCAATGTTCTCCTCCTTGGCGGCGAGGATTCTGCCATGTCCCGCTATGACGTTGAACTCCCGATCGATGATGACGGGATTCACAAAGCCGAACTCACGGAGCGAGGATCGCAGCTTGGTGATCTGCTCCTTCGAGTGCGTTCGTGCGTTGTTTACATAAGGCACGAGCTTTCCGATGGGGACAAGCTGCATTTCGGATGTGGTTTTTCCCAAGATGTACACCTCCTGCAATAAAAAAGCGACCTATGTCGCCAACTGTATGTTTTAGGCTGCGTCTCAGCTAATCTTTCCGCTCATCCTCTCCTTGAACGAAGAAGCCGCTCCATCAAGTCATCTTGTGGCGAAACGCCCTTGTATTCCGTTGAGCAGTTATCACGGACGATGGAGAATATCTCGTTCCACAGCCGATTGGTCTGCTTCATGTAGTTCTGACTCATGGCGACATAAGGCGACTGTATGGGCTGAGAGCTGACTGGATGCTTGCCCAGATAGCCGTATTTGCTGACCGCCTCCTCACAGTGAATCCAACGTGCCGCACTCACGGCATATCGCTCCAACAGCGCAGGAGATACCAGTTCTGCACATCCGCGCCGCTTGAGCCACGCCCACGCTTCTTCGTAGAGTTCACGTGCCGAAAGCGTGGAGCCGTCACGCTGAACAGCCGATAAAAACTCCTTGGGAGGCGGCATTTCCACGCCTTCCGGCTCTGTGGCGATTTGCTCAAAGTCCAAGACCTTCAGCTTGCGCTTGCCAGGATTGCCCTCGGTCACTTTCTCCGCCAAGGATTTTCTCGGTCTTCCTCCCGTGCCGGGCTGCGGTCCTCTAAGCCCCATATGTTTCCCCCCTTAAAACTTTTCAAAACTTTTTTGAGCATAAGTTTCAGCATTTGGACTGTTTTATCGAGCGGTTCAAATGCCCGTCGTTCCCCGCTGTGCATGGCTTCCCGCCGAAAATCACGCTAGCAAAACTTATCTCTCTAACTGACCTAAAAGTTATGCGAATTTTTCTGTGCGCCCCCTCCCCGGTCCAGTAACGGCGCGGTTTTAGAGATTTGACCTCCCCCTGGGGGGCAATATCGTGTTGCATTTGCTTCACTTTCGCGTTACAATAATCAAAAGGAGGTTATCCATCATGTCCAAGACTGCAACAATCAATATGCGCATCGAACCGACAATCAAAGCGCAGGCTGAAACCGTTTTTTCCAATTTCGGCATCTCCGTGGCCGACGCTATCAACATCTTTCTACACGCATCCATCATGGAGGGAGGCTTTCCCTTCCAACCGAAACACCCCCGTTATAATAGGGAAACACTTCTTGCCATGCAGGAAGCACGCGACATTATGGATGGTAAAATTGAGCCGAAGCGTTATCCGTCGCTGTCCGCACTGATGGATGATCTGGATGCGGAGGATGCTCATGCTTGATCTCGTCACCACCACGCAGTTCCGCAAGGATTTAAAGAAGCTGCGTAAACGTGGAGCAGATATGCAAAAGCTGGATGATGTCCTGCAAATGCTCTGCGCGGAAAAACAACTGCCCGAAAGGTATCGGGATCATGCGCTCGTTGGTGATTACATTGGTTTTCGCGAATGCCACATCATGCCGGACTGGCTACTCGTATATGCCATCGACAAAGGAAAACTGATTCTGACCGCTTCCCGCACAGGTTCACATAGCGATCTCTTCTAGCCGATTCATTGGAGTCGGTTTTTTATTTTGGTGCTTTCCGTTGATGAATCCGCTCATGACAAGACACGCAGAGCGACATCAAATTGCTCTCCTCATGTGTGCCGCCGTCCGAGAGTGGACGTATGTGATGCACGAGTGTCGCAAGGACGTATCTGCCCTGCTCTTTGCATTGCTCGCAGAGCGGATGCCCCGCCAAGTGTCGGTCGCGGATTTTCTTCCACGAATTCCCGTAACGCTCGTGCTGATCGTAGCCGCGCATGAAGTGGTCGTAGTGCCTCTGCATCGTTTTCTCGTGCGTCTCACAGTAGCAGCTCTTTCTGTCCGTGAGGTTCGGGCAGCCCGTCATGCGGCAGGGGCGCTTCGGCTTTCTCGGCATCGCTTCACCTCCATCCCGGCATGAAAAAACCTCCGCAGGGATTGCTCCCATTGGAGGTCGAGCCTTTAAGCATACTTTTCATAACACCATTTTACCATGTCAACACCGGAACTCAAGAGAATTATAGTGAAGTCTTTTACGTGATTTCAAAACGGGATGGATTTCATCTCTCTGCAAGAATCTTATCCACGGCTGCGAGGGCTTTGGAATGGAGAATATGAACCCACCGGGAAGTATAGTGCATCTCGCCCGCAATCTCATCCCACGACATAAAGCTGAGATACCGAAGCTCCAACAGCATGAGTGCGTTGGTGTCCTGCACCTTGCTGATGGTCGCCATAACCTCACGTTTCAAATCTACCAAATGGTCGATGTCATCGTTGATCTCATTTTCCAAGTCGACAATCTTGTCGATGGTATCCGCCAAGCGATGAACATTTCTCGTGCCACTGACAGGCTCCGTTCCCATTGTGGACGTGGCTCTGGTAGCAAGATCACGCAGGGAGTTCACTTGGCGGAGCTTGCTGTTGACCCGTTGGTCAATACGGTATGCCTGACTCAGATACTCCTTCGCCGTCATGCAAATTCCCCCTCCAACTTTTCAAGCAGCCATTCCCCATCCAGACTTGTCAGCTGCCCGAACCATGCAGAGCGGAAGAACCGCTCCGTATCGCTTCTCATCTGAGCTGCGGAACCATTCTCTGCGTCTTTGGCAAGAGCCGTTCGTGCCCACCGATAGTCTTTCGCCGCCTGTTCGACGATGGCGTTTGCAAGAATCTCATAGTTCATCATGAGGATTCACCTCCAGATTTGCTTTGACGGCATCAATGAGTGCCGTCTGCGTCTTGTCCTTCCGTTTCAAGGCACGGAGGATTCTCTCGTCAATCGTGCCCTCGACGATGATGTGCTGCACCACGAGGGTCTTGGCACTCTGCCCCTGCCGATAGAGCCGCGCCACGGTCTGTTGGTAAAGTTCCAAGCTCCATGTTATCCCAAACCAAACGAGGGTTGAGCCGCCGCTCTGAAGGTTCAGCCCGTGTCCCGCACTTGCAGGATGGATAAGTGCGACGGGGATTTCTCCACGATTCCAACGAGCGATTGCCTCGTCCGTATCCAGTCGGACGCACGGCACGCGCTTTTCGATGCGCTCCGCGTCATGTCGGAACCAATACGCCACGAGAAGCGGCTTGCCGTTCATACTCTCTACGATGTCCTCCAAGGCATCGAGCTTGCGGTCGTGTATATGCAGTGTAGTCCCATCGTCGGTGTAAACCGCGCCGTTTGCCATCTGTGCGAGCTTGCCCGACAGAACTCCTGCATTTGCCGCCGTCACCTCGTCGCCCTTCATCTGCAAAACCAACTGCTCGCACATCGAGGCGTACATTTTCTTCTCTTCCTCATTCATGCGGACGCTGTACGCACTCTCGATCAGCTCCGGCATCTTGAGGTGATCTGCGGCTTTCATGGAGATGGTTATGTCGGCAATCTTCTCATAGATTCGCTCCTCGGCTCCGGGAAGTGGCGCGTAGGAGAACACCACCTGTCCGTTTCGCTTGTCCGGCACGAAGTAATCTTGCCGATACTTCGTAATGAATCGCCCCAGTCGCTGTCCCATGTCGAGTACCTTGAACTCTGCGAAGAGGTCCATCAAGCCGTTGCCGGATGGCGTTCCCGTCAGCCCGATGACTCTCTTCGCCAAGGGGCGAACCTTCATGAGTGCCTTGAATCGCTTGCTGCTCCAATTCTTGAACGAGGAGAGTTCGTCAATCACGATGGCATCGTAGGTGAAGTCTGTTTTCTCCACGATCCACGGCACGTTCTCGCGGTTGATGATGTAGAGGGAGGCTTGCTTGCGGAGTGCTGCCAATCTCTCTTTCTCTGTCCCAACCACTACGGAATAGCGGAGGTGCTTCAAATGTTCCCACTTGCTGATCTCCTGCGGCCATGTATTCCGCGCCACACGGAGCGGCGCGATAACGAGGACACAGGAAATCTCAAAGCAGTCGAAGAGAAGGTTGTTGAGGGCTGTGAGGGTAATCACGGTCTTCCCAAGCCCCATATCCAGGAGTACGGCGGCAGTTTTATGGCTTTCGATAAAGTCGATGGCGTACTGCTGGTAATCATGCGGTATGAACTTCACGGGGCATCACCTCCAATCTCATCTGAATTCATTACCGAAACACTTCCTGCAGCACATCCACATGATAGGTGTTCACCATGCCGTATTTGGCATCGTATTCTTTGCCGATGTGGTAGCCCTGCTTTCTGGACATCGCGGCTGCCTTGCGCCCAAGCCCGGCGGCAACATCCCGACTCACTCCACGGATTCCCATGAGATTGGCGTAGCCGATAATGGTGTAGTGACGCTGGTCGATGGTCATCTGCCTCGACTCCACCTCAAGAAGCCGCTCATCCACCTTGTCGATCCGGGCATTTGCCGCCTTGATCGCCCTTGCCTGCTCTACCATCCGCTGTGCGCTGCAGAGGAGGAATTCCTCCGGCGTCATGTTCTTCATGGGGTTGAAATAACTTTCTTCCAGCTCGTCGAATACATCCCATGCCCGCTCGGTTCCGAGCATCTTGCTGTGGCGAGCCGCACCTTGTTTCGTCCAAAGAATCAGAGATGGTGCGCGACTCCCGACAACTGACTCGATATTTTCTAGTGAGTCCTTGAAGGCCTTGAGATCAGCACCTTCAAGTTTGAAGTAATGCTTCCCCTCAACGAATCGCTCCCTGTTGTTCTTAAAATTCTGCTGGATATGAATTGTCTTGCATCCATATGCCTCGGCAAGCTGCTCCGTGGTCATGACACGGATGCTGTTGTGTTCCAATACCATAAGTTCATTCATGGTCGATTTCCTCCAATACGCTGTCAATTTGATTTATCTCGTCAATCACATACACCTTGAATCCAAGCCGCCGAAGCAGCCTGTGCCGTGCCAGCTGCAAGGCTCTCGGCTTCTTCCCCGGTGCTTTCAGTTCCACAAAGCCCATTCTGCCGCCGGGCAAAAGTACCAGTCGGTCGGGCATTCCATCGAATCCCGGCGAGGTAAACTTTGGCGCGATGCCGCCTTTGTCTTTTACGGCTCTCACCAGTTCCTTCTCGATGATTTTTTCTCTCATAGCAACTCAAAGATGTACTCCTTGGCGGCTGTCAGGGTTTCGATACGGCGATTATTTTTCCATTGGTAACAATCGCCGTCGATGTCGATCTTGAAGTAAGGCCTGCCAAGGAAACTGTCTTGCTCGATGGTCAATTTCTGGTTTTTGAAGCGAAGTGTCAGCATGCCGCTTTCCTCACGCCATTCTTTTTTCAAGAAGTTTTTCTTGCGTCGGCTTTTAGCTCTGGCCTCCTTGTCGCGTATCTTGGCGGCGAAAATGTCTCCTTCCAAATTTCCGGCACAGATACATCCGACACGGAGTTTTCCCGAAAAATCCTTATGCACCATCACATGGACAAATCGCACGTTTTTATAACCGCAAAGTTCACAGGTGAAGGTTGCCTCGCCCCAATCAATGACCTCTTCGCAATACCAGCCAACGAGCGGTGCGCCCATAGCTTTCAGTTTTTCGCTGCATCGCTCGGTGTACATCTTCTTCCTCCTAACCACTTGAAAATTGGTGGTTACTGAAGTGGTTACCCATTCAAGGCTTGATATATCTATGTAAGTAACCACTTAACCACAATAACCACTATTTACATACCCTCATATAGAGGCGATGTAATCAACACTTCATTATCTTTTTCTATATATAGGATTATGTGTGCGCGAAAAAGGTGATAAAGTGGTTACATATTCGAGAATCCTTGAAATTACTGGATTCTCGAATAATATCGCCCTTGCTTGGTAACCATTTCATGACAGAAAATCATCTTCCGGCGGATACATACCCTCCACTTGAATTGGAAAACAAAAGACACGGACGGATACGCCTTGGATTTTCCGCAGATATTGGCTGCGTTTTTTCCCTTGGCTGTCATCGAAGGTATCCACATAGCCGCGATCCCTGAAACCCTTACGGCATTTGGTATAGGAAAAGCCGTTGTCCTCTAACGCTCGCCTAAGCTCCGTGGCAATGACCAGCACCTTGCCGGCCTCGATTTTTCCCAAACAAGGTACGGCATCATTGGCGAAGCGTTTTCTGTTGGCGGCAATCCAGTCGGTTACGAAGTCATACGCTCGGTCAATGACATCCTCCGGCTCGTTCTCCTTGGCGTTGGTCAGTATGCTCCTGCCAAAGGAAATGGCATCCTTCCACGCCTTTTGCTTGGTTTCGCCGCATACCGATATTCCTGCGTGATAATCCGCCAATGCCAATAAAGCTACCGTGTCCAGATGCACTCCTTGGTCGCCGTCGCCAATGCTCTCCCGGATTTTCTCAAACTCATCGCTCAAATCCGTGTCTACGATGTGTTCGAGATACACTTTCCCCGCGAAACCATAATGGTTTTCGCTTGCTTGGTGTACCTTGCGCCCAAAATCGGCATTGTCAATCGGCTGACCGTACAGTTCCAAAACACGGCTGTGTACGCCGTCCATGGTGGCCTCATTGGTAAGCGGCTGTTCGCCCGTGCTGATGATGGCATTTCGCCACACCGGGACTTCCTGCAATCCTCCGGCTTTCGCTCCACGCGTTTTGCCGTAGCCGTTGCCCAAGGAATAAACCACCATCGAAGGCGGCAGTCTTCGCTCGTTCAAGACCTGCAATTCGTCCAAGCCCAAGGGCAAGTGGCGAAGCGTCCCTGCTCTCCGCTCCAAGCCGACAGCGGTGCTGTTGAAATTTCCCATGAGTTTCATGGGGTCTCCCCAAACGGATAGTGCGAATTTGAGAGCCGCCGTTTTGCCACTGCGGGATGCGTGCCAGATATGGATAATCGCCACACGTCGTTTGAGTTTCTCAAGCAGGACGGAGGCGAAGGAAGCCGCCAAAATGGCTCTGGCGTATGTTTGCTCCCGCAACTCTCTCGCAAATTTGAGCCATGTCTCAAAACTGCCCTGCTCCTTTAATGCCGCAATCATCGCCGCATCGTCTTTGTCCTCATATTCCACCGGGCTTTCGAGGATGTATGGGTAGAATTCTTTTTCCCCGAGCCAGCCGATACGACCGATACTGCGTACAAAAGGGATCTTTTTGTCGTTTTCTGCCTCGTAGCGGGAAAGGTAATGTACCACACCGTCAGCATTGTCGGTAGAAACGGGTACGCCGTGATCGGCCAATCTCACTACGGATGATTTGTTTAACGCAATCGCTCTTGACACCATCAGCCGTTTCCATTTACGGCTGCGATGATAAGCAAGCTCGAACCGCTCCGTGCCGTTGTCGATATTTTCCATGCGCCTTTCTATGACGAGCGGTTCCGGGCAAAGGTTTGAGGAAACGAGCGCACCTTCGTCGAAGTAGAAGGACTCCACACCGTTCTCCATAGTGATGCGATAGCCTTTGGGAGTCATGGCTCCATGCAAATCTATGCCCTTCAGCTTGATTTCCTCCGGCTCGGCATCAAAAGGAATTCCAACGTCCCGTTTTTCCTCCTCTTTTTTGGCTATGCGGTCAAAATCCCGCATTCCGATGCCCGCCTTTTTCGCCGCAAGTTTCAGCCGTGAATATTCGGCCGGACAGTTTTCCTTGGCGTAGGGGAGCAATCCCACCACATAGGGGTCGAGGATCTCTTCTGCCGACAAGGTGTCCTTGCCCAAAATAATCTCCAACTGCTCAAACTTCGTGTAAAGGGCAAGAACGATGGGAGCCTTTACGCCGCAGCCGCCATCGGGGCAGGGAAACAAACCACAATCCTTGATGTAACGGCAGGTGCAGGGTTTATTGGCATTGCGGGCAGAACGGAGCTTGTTTTGTGTTTCCATCGGGGAATAATGGCTGTACAAGGAACGCCACTCTTGAAACTTCTCCTCGCCGTCCTTGGCGAGCGCCACATTGGTGCAAAGGGCGTGCCACAGAGGTTCGCTGACGTTATCCGGCTGTTCGGTCATCTGCTTTAATGCCGCGCAGCCTTCCATGATTCTCTCGGCACTCCCCATGACACGTTCGTCCACATGAAATTCTTCCGTTCGCGGCTTGGGCGCATCCAATACGTAGGCGTGAAAATCTTCCGTCTTGTAGAACACTTCGTTTTCCGCAATCACCTCACAGGGGATTTTCTCCCCTATTTTCAGATTCATGCTGCCCACAGCCCGTAACATTCTCGCCGGGTCAAATACCGGGTCGATGCGCCATCCCCGTTCATCTTTCGCTTTTTTCATAAGGCAGCGTCCAAATCCCGCGAGAAGGTTCTCCATCTTATCCCGATTGGCATCGGTCAAATGAATCGGCGCGTCAAAGAGCCAGTAGGCGTGAATGCCGTGTCCCGTAAAAACCGTAAAGGTCGCTTTCAGAGGAAACGCATCTAAAAAAGAAAGAACTTCCGCCCGGGATGCCGGAAGCATCTGTTCTTTATGCGCCTCGCTCTTGATGTCGATGTCGGCGAAAAGGCAAGTGGCATACATGGTATCTGCCGAATCGCCGCGCACGCCGTCTTTGAGTCCGATGCGCCTTGGCCATGGGTGAATGTAGGTATTACGGCTATCTCCCACCCTGCCGATTTCCTCCCGCATGGAAGCTATGGTCTCAAAGTGCCGCACCCCTTTGTCGGGAAGGGTGATCACGGAAAACGTGCAATTCTGGCATTTCCCGTAAAGAGTCTCGTAAAAATCCATTCATAGCACCTCCTCGCACTTCGTGGTGAAATAACGGATGTTCTTCCGCAGTCTCCCGGCATGGGCAATCTCCGCTGCCATGCCCTCGGTGATCCTCTCGCCAAACACCCAGACCTCGCCGCACAGCCGCAAAAGCTCGAAATTCATGGACAGTGCCTTCCCGCGCTCGTCGATCTCTGACAGAAACTGCGGAAAGTACAGGTGCGGCGCAAGGGGAATACGCCCTTTGCTCACCGAGAACTTGCAGTACTGCCGCGCCCGCATGACGTTGACGCGCGGATTGTCCCGATAGGGAGAGCAGATGTAGGTGAACAGATTCTGTCGGAATACCTTGGTGAGAGCTGCGTGCGTTGTAGGATCGGCATAGCCCTCGTGATTTCTGAACTCGATCATTTCTCACACCTCATCTTCCTGCTGCATTCCGTGCAGCAGATCGCCGTGCCGAAGAGGTCGAACTCCGCATCGCCGAAGAAATCGTTGAGATCAACAGGCACTTCCGCTCCGCAGCGCGGACAGTGACAGAAGACATTCTCATCGTTGATTTCCACCGTGACCTCCATAGCGTCATTGATGTTTTCCTTAACATAGAACATAAAGGCTTTCCTCCCTTTGAAAACTGATTAGTACCTCTCATCAGTAAGAGGACGAACCGGGAGGTTTTGGTCACCAAAAATCCTCCCAATTTTCTGGGAGGATGGAAATTAGTCTTTCTGATAGAATTGGCACTCGAAACCGTCGACGCGGAGCAGAAGCCCCTCTGCCCACAGCGGAGTTCGCGCCATCTGCTCACAAACGGCAGATAGTGAGGTGCGTTCATCGCATTTGATGATGATTTCATCATGGACGTGAGCGACAATCTCCATGTTCCGCAGCGTCTGCATGGCATAGCAGAGGATGTCGCGGCTGATGGCCTGTGTGATGTTTTCCACGAGCTTCGGGCCGTAGGATTCAATCCGTGCCCACTTTTTCGAGAGATTCAGTCCCATGTAGGTAATGGATTCGCCACCGAACTGATTCTCTCCGATGCGCGGTTTTACATAGGAGAGTCTGCGCCCGCTCGGAAGCTGAATGAACATCATGCCGCTCTGATAGATGAACTGGATTCCATGCGTCATCTTTTTGCTTCGTTCCTTGATACAGTCCTTGGCAGCGCGATCCACCGCCCACCAGAAATCCACGATATTCGGATTTGCTGCACGCCAAGCATCCACGAGCGGTTTCAGTTCATCTTCCTTCATCCCGGACTCCAATGCCCCGAATGCCTTCAGCGCACCAACGGAGCCGCCGTAACCACAGGCCAGTTCTGCCTGCTTTCCTTTTTGCCGAAGATGCCCATTCTCGCCGTGCTTCACCACATTGCAATGGAACATCCTGCCCGCCGTGGCACAGTAGATGTCGCCGTCATCAGCGAATACATCCATGCGCCATCGCTCCTTGGCAAGCCATGACAGCACCCGTGCTTCGATGGCAGAGAAGTCGGCGACGATGAATGTCCTGCCCTCCTTTGGAATAAAGGCCGTACGGATCAGCTGTGATAGAACATCCGGCACAGAATCATAGAGCATTTCCAGTGCCGCATAATTTCCCTCCCGCACAAGGTCACGGGCGCATTCGAGGTCGGTGAGATGATTCTGAGGAAGATTTTGTAATTGAATGTGGCGTCCCGAAAACCGCCCGGTACGGTTCGCTCCATAGAACTGAAACATGCCCCGTGCACGGCTATCCGCACAAACGGTATTCTGCATTGCCTGATATTTCTTCACCGAGGACTTTGCAAGTTGCTGCCGAAGTTCCAGTACTTCCTTCAGCGGAGCGGGAACATTGGCAAGAAGGGCAGCCATAGCCTTCTTGTCCAGTGACTCCGTTTCGACACCGCGCTCCTTAAGCCATGCCTTCATCTGCACCACGCTGTTCGGATTCTCAAGCCCGGTCAGAGTTTTCAGCCTGTCCGTCAGTTTTTCCTTGGTGAGCGCGTCAATCTTGACGGCATTCTCCACGAACGGCATATCCAGACGTATCCCACGATCATTGATTTCTTGGTCTAATACATACTCCTCCCACACCGACGGAGGCACAGGATATTTGAAGATACGCTGCTGAATCGCCATCTCCACTTCGACATCGCGGCGGTTGTAAGACTTGAAGATCTCCCACTTCTCTCCTGTAGGCTCATGGAACGGAGGCGTTGAAAAATAACGGATGAGAGCCTTACCCTCCGTCATTTTCTGCTCTTCCAGTCCAAGCACCCGTCCGACGGCGGCAAGCGAGAGCGGCAAGCCCATGTAGGCAGACCAGACCATCGTGCATCGCCAGCTACGAGGATTCAGGAAGTGAGCGCACTCCGTAGAGAGCAGATGATTGTCTCGAAATGGATCCAGAGCGATCCCCAGGTCCGACAAGTAACGCGACAGGCACACACGCTCAAAATTGGCATTGAACGCCCACTTGATGACGCTCTCATCGGTCAGCGCATCCAGAATCTCCTGCGGAATCTGCTCACCCCCCACGAGGTCGATGACCTCCACCGCGCCTCTATCCACGGCATAGGCGAAAAGCAGTATCGCAAAGTCCTCAGCTTCGGCGTAACGATATACGCCGCTCTTGCTGATGTCCACACTGCTCCGAGTTTCAAGATCGATAGAAATGGACTTCATGTATGTTCTCCTTCTGTGACAAAGGCAGCGAGGAAGAATCCCCGCTGCCCGTGTCGGTCAACTCTTATTTAGCTGAGAAAATCCTCGTCTTCGTCTGCGAAGTCATCCTCGGCGCGGGTCTTGCCCCCGAGCGGCTCACCGTCGGAAATCTTCTGCAGGTTGTTCAGTCCGCAAGCGATGCCCTTGCTGCCGTTCGAGTTGAATGCGTAGAAGTTGATGCTTGCTCGTCCGTAAACGCCGGAGTAGACCTCCGAGTGCTCGATGATCGGATTGCGGGCAGCATCCACGATGCCGGGCGCGGTCGCAGAGTTTGCGTTGATGAAGTAGCTGTCCTTATACGCCTCATCGTCCGGGCGTTCCGCATCGCCATCACGGAGCGGCGTCTTGATCGCCGTGAGCGCGGGGACGGATTTGCTGTTACCCTTGAGCTTCGACTGCCCTTCCTCATATGCTGCCTGAATGGCATTCTTGACTGCCGTCACTGTCTTGGTGTCGCTCTTCGGTATGATGAGCGACACGCTGAACTTCGGCGCACCGCCGTTAATGGACTTTGCCTGCCAGACGTTGGCATAGCTCCAACGTGTCTTGACACCCGTGATCACTTTTGTCGGATTGATAACTTTTGCCATGATGTGTTTTCCTCAACTTTCCTTAAAATCTTCTGCTGCAGTGTTCATCGCCGGCCGCTTGTCGCTCATGGGAGCAAGTGTAGGTTTCCCCTGCGGCTTGACAACGAGGCTGCCGAGCAGTTCCTCAAACTTACTTTTTCCGAGCAGACCAGTCATCGCCGTAATTCCGAGCAGTTTTTGCTCATACGGCTCAAAGCCTGCTTCTTTGACGGTTTTGGCGACAGCCGCCTCATCGGTGTATTTCCGATTCGAGCGGCCTTCCACCAGTTTCCAGTCCATCCACTGTTTCCCTTGAATCGCCCTCTGCAGGGCGTATTCCTTGATGTCGCTGACCCATGCGGCGAGTGTGTCAGCCTTTGCAAGCACCGCTTCTACTTCCGAATCTTCCAGTGTCGGTGGCATTTCGAAGTCATACCGGGCGAGTTCCAGATTGTACTCTGCCCGCTTGCGGCAGGTCGCCTTGATTTTGCAGAACTGGCAGTGTGCTCCGGCGCAGAACACTCCTTCTCCTTCGTGTGCCAACTTTGCCGCAGGTACAAGCGTATCTGCCGCCCATGCCAGAAGATCAGCTTTCGAGATGATGAACTCCGAGATGTTGGCGAAACGAGGCTGGAAGATCACCATCCGCACCTCTTCGATGTCGTAGAGACCGTCGAACATCTGGACGCAGCCAAGCGCGTAGCACATCATCTGCGGATTGTGGTCAGCACTGACCTCGATGCCTTTGCCGTGCTTGTAGTCCACGATGCAGACGGTCTTGCCGAAGATGATGAGCGTGTCCGCCGTGCCGAAGCCGTCCGGCACGAAGTCCGAGAAATCCACGCGCTGCTCCACGGACACCATTGTGTCTGCGTTTTCCTCGCGGAACTGCGCCACAAGCCCCATAATGAACTGGACGTAGAATTCCGAGCACTCCTCCATCTCGCTGTCATAAGAGGACAGTTTCTTGGTTGGATCGCGCACCCGCTCACCAAGTGCCTTACGGAGTTTGTACTCACAGAGCGTATGCGCGTCTGTCCCTTGAGCGGCGTACTCGCTTGGCGTATCGGATTGCTCCGCATTGAGCCGCGCCGATGGCGGACAAGCAATCCATCGTGCGGCAGAGGATGCGGAGAGGATGGCGTGTTTACGTGCCAATGCGCTCAGCCTCCTTCAGGAGTGCCACATAATGTTCCGGCGCAAGCTCGCTGAGTTTTGCCGCACCGTATTTGGCAATCAGTGACTTGACTGCGGCACTGTGTCCTTCGACAGAGAGTTTCGCAAGTACGGCGCGTACCTCCTCAAGTGTTGGTGAGGCTTCCTCCGATTCCGAGACCTTCGGTTGCTCCTCGCCTTGAGAACTCTGTACGATTTCCTCAAGGACATCGACGAGCCGGCGCAATATCGCCACAAGCTCTGCTGTGACTTCATTCTGTTCCCGCATAGGTATCACTTCCTTTCGATTAACTGCGGGCATCTTCACCTTCCTATAAAGAAGAGGACACCTGCCCGCAGTCTGGTCACCAGATTTTACAAAATATCCTCAATCTGCTCTTGCAGTCTGGGCATGAATTTCTTCATACGCTTACGAACACTTTCTTTGGATTTGAAGCCGACAGCACCAGCAATCTCGCGTTCAGACTGTCCCGCCGCCCTGCGGATAAGAATTTCATGGTCGATGGGATCGAGTTTGGCGAGAGCCTCGTACAGCCTGCGATTACGCTCCTCGCGGACTGTGGTGTCGGCGACATCCTCATGGACGGGAAGTGCCGGGTCATTGACCTCCACCGCACGTTCTAAAGAGATTGTCCGATACACGGGATGTGAGCATCCATCACAGCTGCGGTTGGCGCAGCAGGGCTTTCCTTCATAGATACAGTGTTGCTCACGCTTTTCCCGCTTATCCTCCCGCCAGATTGGGCGCATGACGACGGAGTATTGATTAGCATCGACAGGTGCATAAATTGCCCGCCCCGACGCCTTGAAGAACTTTTCTCCGGCAGTCTTCCGCCGGACGAGTTCATCCATGCCCGTATCCCGGATTCTTCCGTTTTCGTGGATCTGAATCGGGACGGGGACATACACGCCCAGCTTCTTACTGTGCTGAAAACGATGTCCCTGCTGCAGGAGTTCCTTGACCTCCTGCGCGGAGTAGTCTTTGATGATACCGTTAAGCTGGATTTTCATAGTTTTGCGTTCCTTTCGTTCTTGCCGAACGGCAGGATGCAAAACTACACACGGGCTTCACTCCAAAAATGGGCATAAAGAAGCACGGTGGGAGCATAGAGATACTGACAAGCTCGTATGCTGTCAGAACCCCTATTCGCATCCCGCCGTCCTATGGCCATCTTGGACAACAGATTGACTTACTTTGGGAAACCGAATTTGATTTTTCCTACCACCTCCTAAAAAGTTTTACCTCTCTACAAAGAAGCGGACACATACATCCGATTTGGTCACCGCTTTTTGATTAGAATTTTTTCTGTTTTTTTCTCACAAAAGCGAGAAAAGAAACTCTTGCTCGTGTTATAATTTAGATGTACTAGATTTCCTCTGCCCCCCGGATAAAACGACGAAGGTGCAAGGACTGTCTTGGAAATGTGTTATAATAGTTCTATGCACTATCTTCACAGAGAGATTTCATATGCTGTGCTTGATGAGGACTTCTACAAAATCAACTTACTAATAGCAGTTTAGCAAAATAGCTTATTTAAAAATCGGACTGGACGGACACTCCCGGACGCTCTCGGACAGAAAGGAAATCTTCAAACAGGAGGAATATAAGTCATGACTTTTTCTGAATATGCTACAGGTCTTTCAGCCTATATTTCATATGGAAAATCGGAGTATGACTATTTCACTGAGCTGATCGGGAATTTCATACAAGATGCTGCAATGGACGCCTGTAAACTACTGAAGAGACAGAATGACACAAAGTATCGATACATCAAAGGAATCCGCCTCATTCAAGTAAAGGATGCACAATATCTCTATGACCACCGTGATAAGGAAAAATTCTCGCATTGGATATGGGAGAGAATGGATGATACATCGTCTTATGACAAGATATCAGCTTGGTTGGTCAGACATAACATTTCAAGTGATGATCCAGCCACAGCATGTGCAGACCTGTTAGAGTCTATAATCTTAGACATCATCAACAATATTGCCTCATCTCCCCCCTCTCAAAAATCTGATTTAGATCTGACGCTGATCAATGACATCCAAGAAAAAATAAAGTCGCTCCCCCGTCCGGCTAATGTACCGGTTCCTAAGGAAGCGACTCAAAATGAGGAAACATATATTGATGAGTTGTTTTTGGCATACGGCGATGCCGAGGGCATGGATGTGTTTTCAAGGAATGACCTTATATCATTTCCCGACTATGAGGAGGATTTAAATGGTCGCCGTATCGATTTTTATGCGGCTGAAAGCATACGGCGCGGAGTATTAGAGTTGGGCAGTGGCAGTCTAACAGATCAATTTGACGTCTTGAAATCCGAAACTCTTGTCGGCGTGACAGACACAGCAAAACGAACACACCCGAATGGTTATGAGCGTATGCTTGCAGTAATGGAGCAGGCAGTCACCACACCGATGACAAACTATGTTCTCAGCGCATCTCCATATTGGATCGGTGGAAAAATCAA
Source organism: Selenomonas sp. oral taxon 126 (assembly GCF_001683335.1). GTDB lineage: Bacteria > Bacillota > Negativicutes > Selenomonadales > Selenomonadaceae > Centipeda. The sequence goes on along the minus strand of NZ_CP016201.1, from coordinate 2,184,629 downwards.
AAAAGGTGTATGCCATCATCTTGTGAACGACGGTAAACTTGCATGGATAAGGAGAAGAAAGAAGCAATGAGTGAATCCGCCCTTGGCTCAGTCTTTGAAATTTCTCTCCGTATTCTTCTCATGCTGAAAGAGTTGTTTCCTTCAAAATTAGATGAACAACAAGTCAGTGCATTAGATTTCATCTCTGTTTACGCATCAGACTTTGGTCTACTGGACGAAAACCTGCATGGATATGGCGATTACAGATTTAGTGAATATCCAGCAAGAAAGCATATGGTGGATTCTGCTTTAAAAAACCTTGTACTGGATGGATATGTTCGCCTATCTCCCACTCCAACCGGGTACAGATACTCCATTACAGAGCTTGGAATGGCAGTCTGTAAGCAATTTGACAATGACTATGCAAAAGAATACATTATTGCGACTCATGCTGTACTTAGTAAGTTTAATGGAGCAAATGCCAAGGCGATGTTGAAAGAAATAAACAAGCTTACTGTTCAATCACTAAAGGAGGTCGGACATGAATAGATTTTATATTGAAAAACTGATCGTGTCCGGTGGATGGCACAAAGACACCGTCATTGATTTCAAACCTGGTTTGAATTTTATATTGGGGCCTTCCAATACAGGAAAAAGCCTCATCATGGACTGCTTGGATTATGTATTCGGATTCTCCCCGAAGAAAAACCGACCTTCAAAAATTGTTGATAACCAATACGGCTATGAGTATGTCACGCTCCATTTGGCAACAGGCACAGGAAGCGTTATTCTGAAGCGCAAAATAGGTGATTCAAAAATTCTCGCCAGCGGCACAGATCCAACAGTTGAGCATGGTACATACAGCGTAAGTCATAACGCCAAGAAGAATATCAACGCTGTCTATCTTCATTTGCTTGGAATTGATGAACCGCATGTTATTCGTTCGGCAGAAACAGGCACTAAAACTCAAGATCTAACATGGAGAAGTATGCTCCATCTGTTTTTCATTCGACAAGGAGATGTTGCAAGAGAAAGCTCAGCGTTACTGGCGCCCAATAGCCCGGGTCCCACGGCATCAGCATCCGTACTGTTATACTTATTAACTGGGAAAGATGCCAATTCCCTTATTGCAACAGAAGATCCTAAAATCAGTGAAGCAAAAAAGAAGGCCGTGATTGGATACATCCAAGAAAAAGTAAAGGAACTCACTGCCAGACGAGAAAAACTGGAAGTTGCTCTCTCATCCTCAAGTATCACAGATCCTCGTACGAGCGTCGAGCGTATTCGAAAAGAGATTTCTGACCTGCAGACACGAATGGATGCTGCTGCAAAAGAAAGTCAGCAGATTATGTCGGAAATCTATGCATGGAATGGTAAACTCTCCGAATCAAAAACTGTAGAACATAATCTTTCTGTCCTACACCAACAGTATCAAGCTGATATCAGGCGAATCGAGTTTATTGTTGATGGCGCAGCGAGTATCTCACCTATCCGAAAAAAAGTTAAGTGCCCTATCTGCGGTGAATATGCAGAACGTGTACAGAGCACATCTTTTATTGAAGCATCTGCAGCTGAGCTTGAAAAAATTAAACATCATCTATCCGAACTGAATATTGCTCAGCAGGACGTCAATCATCAACAAAAAACGATCATTACCACAATCAGAGCATTAGAAGAAAAGAAGGATACTATTGATACTCTGATTACTAACCAATTACAACCTCAATTAAGTTCTTTTGAAGAAAAACTTGAACAACATCTAAAACTGATACGACTTTCAGGAGAGCTCGATTTTGTCCGTCAAGACGAAATACAGTACAGTAGTGAGTTGTTCAACAAGGAAACAGAAGAAATATCGCGCCCCTCGAAGTATAATGTGTTCGAGGATTATGACTACGATCTCATCAAAGGCTTTGAAGAGAAGCTTCGTCAGATTTTGAAAGCCTCCCATATTGGAGGAGCGAATTCAGCAAGACTTAACATGGAAAACTTCGACATTGAGATTGATGGGCTAAAAAAATCTGTCTCAATGGGCGGAGGCTTCTGCGGGCTACTGAACACAATCACAACAATGGCGATGAGTTCATACCTCATTGATCTTGGAAGGAATGCTCCCGGCTTCTATGCAGTCGATTCCTCCTTGACGCAGCTCTCTGAAGCGGAACATAAAGAACAAAACGATACCATAAAACAAAATTTCATAAAGTATCTCATCTCTAATGCCCACGAACGACAGGTCATCATTGTTGAGCAAACAAAACGTATGCCCTTCATTCCCACTGACAGTGAGGAAAATGCTGTCCATGTTATTCAATTCTCTAGAAACAAAGAAAAAGGTAGGTATGGATTTTTGAATGATGTGTATAATGCGGAAGATCAATAATTCTTAGGGAAACACTGAAAAATTCTTTTGTTGCACGATTGAGCTCCGAAATATTACAATAGAGGAAAACAGCAACACGACGAGAGAGAGGCAACATCATGGTGCAGCAAACCTTTACCGACATGGAGTACGCAAACCGCAAGAGAACAACACGGCGTGAAGCCTTTCTGGAAGCCATGGAATCCATCATTCCTTGGAACGAATGGATGGCACTCATCGCGCCGTACTATGTCCAGAAAGAGCGCGGCAGAAAACTGATCCCCCTAGAAACCATGCTGCGTATGTACCTTATGCAGAACTGGTTCGGTCTTTCCGATGAGGGAATCGAGGATGCAATTTACGACAGCTATGCCATGAAACACTTTCTGCGGATTGACTTTTCCACAGAACAGACACCCGATGCCACGACACTTCTGCATTTTCGGCATCTGCTGGAAAAGCACGACATCGCCCGCAAGATTTTCGATGATGTGAAACAACGCCTAGACGCGTCTGGACTCATCATGCACGGCGGCACGATTGTTGATGCAACCATCATTCATGCACCGAGTTCGACCAAGAACGCGACAAAGTCCCGTGACCCTGAGATGCACTCCACGAAGAAGGGGAATCAGTGGTACTTCGGCATGAAGATCCATTCCGGTGCGGATGCCGGAACAGGCTACGTCCATACGATCACAGCGACCGCCGCCAACGTGCACGACATTACCCAAACCCATGCGCTGATCCGCGAAGATGATCATACGGTCTATGGGGATTCGGGGTATCTCGGTGTGGAAAAACGCACGGAAATCCGAGAGAGGTCCGAGCTTTCAGACGTGGACTACCACATTGCCCAAAGACCCTCGCAGAACCGCATGACGAAAGAATACAAAGGGACGAATTGGGACAAGAAGATCGAACACGAGAAAACTTCCATCCGCTGCAAGGTAGAGCATCCGTTCCTCATTGTGAAGCGACTGTTCCAAGCGGGCAGGACAAGGTATCGTGGCATCAAGAAGAACCTGCTCCGTTACTATCTGCTCTTTGCATCGGCGAACCTCGTCATGTGTTTGAGGGCAGGAAGGCAGAGGGCGTTCTGCATGACAATGGGATAAGTGCGCCCTTTTTCCCAAATTTCCCGGTGAAACGGGCGATTCGGGGAAGAAAAAGGGGCAATGAGAGCAGTATTGCACGCTCTTTTGTATTGTAATTTGTGAAATTTGTGTCTGCGGATCAGCTGGCTGTGATTATCCACTATTTATCAGTGATTCCTTAACAGATGCAATTGAATCTGGTCATTTATGTTTTGATGAACTGGCAAGGATACCCGACAAAGCCGTTACCAAAGCTTTAACCTCTATCTGCGGAATCGGAACTTGGACGGCAAAAATGTATTTAATTTTTTGCTTGAATCGTCAAGACATACTCCCATACGAAGATGTGGCGTTTCTCCAGGGGTATAGATGGGCGTATAAAACAGATGATTGTTCTCCGTCCTCGATACAAAAACGCTGTAAGAAATGGAAACCATACTCTTCGATAGCATCCCGATATATGTATCGTGCCCTCGATACAGGACTAACAAAAATGGAATTTCATTTGTATAAATAAGGAGGTAACAGAATGAGCTCTGAGAAAAAAGATAAGGGAATTCTTATAGAAACATCTGACAATAATAAATATGGTAGAGGAACTTTCTCAGCCCCGGCGCGTTATGTTGCATACATGAATACGATTGCGAACTCTCCGGTATATGAAGGCTTGCCAGGAATTCGTGGCGAAAACGGAAAGATAAACTGGCAATGTAGTTCAGGGAAAACGACCTCTTTTTACAAGTTCTTCCCTGGGCGTTTTGATTGGTGGGTTCAGAAAGCGGATGATCTCGAACTTCCAGGAACCGGAAATTCGGACGACAGGCTTACAATTGCTGCACGTACAATACATCCAACAGGAAAGAAAGTATGCTTAGTATGTGGTAAAAGAAGATATATAGGATATATGTATATCAATGCCAATTTTGCCAATGCTTTAAATAAAGTGGTTGGTGAGCAACTGTTCGAAAAGACCATGCCTGTTTATGAGGCAGTCAAGATTCTTGTTGAAAAACGCGGCAAGGAGTTCTCAAGGGAGTTTATATTAAAGAATTTTCCTGAAAAAGCAGATGATATAGCATCATTCGACGCAGGTAATTATGAGGAATTCTTCCGTTTAACACAGCAGATTCGTTCAACGAAACTGAGTCCGGGATACATGGGCGATTGTCCACATCGTCTTGATGGTATTCATGATTATTGTACTTTTTGCAGGAAGCATAATGATCCCGGTCGATCTGATGAAAACATGCGCACTTATAATCATGACCGCAGAGCATTTATGTGGTGGGCTGAAGGCGATTGGAAAATTGCAGATACTCTCTACAATAGTGCTGGTCCAGGTGTTTGCGTTAACTGCGGAAAGCATGTAAAAAAAATAAGTCCTGACCATGTTGGTCCATTAGCATGTGGTTTTAAGCAGAATGGTTTCTTTGAACCCCTCTGTGGACGCTGCAACTCTGCAAAAAACAGACGCTTTACCTTTGATAATGTTATTAGTCTCCTTGATTATGAAGAAAAAACGGGAGAATCTGCTGCCAGTTGGCAGGTACGCACCTTATGGGATAAAGCAAAGGATGAAATGCGCGACGATGCAACCGTAAAAACTCTATCTAATTATATGCGCGCCATGCAAGATTACTATCTTCGCATTCTCGCCTACATTGCATCCCTGGGGCATTTTGAGTATCTGACATGTTATTTGCACCCAGAATACGCAAATTACAATGTCACCTTTACAGGGTTGGATCCAAGTACACTTTCATATAAGTCATTTAACAAGGTCAAGGCTGTGTCCAATGGCAGTCGTAGCCTTGCGGCAAGATCTGTTAGAATTGCATTTGAAGAATTATTTGAATACTGTTCAAAACCTACAGCAAAGAGAAAGTCTATTATTCTGAAGGCTGTGGAAGCATTTCTTCTGCAGGACAAAGCAAAAATATCGAAGATTTTTTCTTCAGTTCCTGTTAATGAAGCGGATAAAAAAATGCAAGCCGTGCTTTCTCCAAGCATCGAATCATTAGACCAAAAGGATTCAGAAATTCAAGTCATAATCGAAAGCGCAGACTTTACTAACAGAATGGGTAAATACGCTCAGCTTACGAATCAATTAAAATCCATCATTGATAGTAGGGGGCTTCAATTCGCAGACGAATGTATTGCCGAAATTGCGAAGTAATAAAGTTAGGGCGGGAAGATTATTCCCGCCCCGCTTTTTTATATTTTTTATCTAATCTCCAAAAACTCTTCTGTACTGATTTCTCCACTACACCACTTACTATAAGTTGGGTCAATTACTGCATCCTTCGGGAAGTAGGTGTTAACAGGCATCAAGGCTGATAATCCCCAAAAGGCCTCTCCTACTGTAACAGGATATCGATGGAAAGACAAGGAAGTCTGTCCATCGTTAGTTTCTCGTCTGCCAAGACATTTTTCAAACAGTGCTTCCGGAACAGACGGAAGATATTTCTCATCCTTCGACGCTACAATGATGACTCGCCTACGCATCTGAGGAACACCGTACATCTCAGCATCCAATACCCAAGGCTCAGCATTCAGCTTGTAGCCCAACTTACTCAAAGATGCATATACACCTTCGATAACCTTTCCACCTTTCATACTAAGTATTCCCTGAACATTTTCCATTACCACAATCGTAGGCTGTACCCGTTGAATCAGTTTCAAATAACTGTCAACGAGCTTATTCCTGATATCATTTTCATCTCTATAGCCGGCTGTGGAAAATCCCTGGCATGGAGGTCCGCCTACCATAACCCATGGCTCGTCGGGAGATATTCCTTTTTCAATTGCAGAAATGAATTCAGATTGAACACTTTCATTATTAATATCACCAACAACCATCGTTATATTATTTTCATGATTTGCCGAATATGTTTTTGCAGCATCCTTATTGAGTTCTATCGCTGCAACACCATTAAATCCTGCCAACTCCATTCCATAGCTTAAACCTCCAGCGCCGGCAAATACATCGCAAAATTTCACAGTCCTTCCAACAGCCTCTTCTATAGATTTTCCTATGGCATATCCGAGCAAAGGAGGAACTGCATTTCCTATTTGTGTTCTAACAGCAGCCTCATTTCCAAGAAATTTAAATGAATCCGGGAAAGACTGAAGTCGGGCGGCTTCTCGACAGGAAAGAGTTCTATCCTCCCAGGGATGGATATTTGCGCCATTCCCTGGACGGTTAAAATACGTCGAAATAGTATATGAAGGCTGTGTATATTTTAACCTGCTATAGTAAGTAGTTCTCACCATTCCGCGTGTTTTTGCCATAGCCCTGATTTGATCAAGTCGTTTTGAAGGTACAGATTCAGGTATGCTTGTCCAGTTTCCTCCTGGCTCAACATAACTAATCATCTGCTTATCAAGTTTTGATAACGATGGCATTTGGTGATTTGCAAAGTCAATTTGCTTTTCATCTTGTATTTCATCATATGCCTCTAAACATTTTTCCATTTCTGAAGCCTCAACATTTTGCAAAATAACGGAATAATCATCCTTGCTTAATCCCGCTATAACTGCAATAAATGCGTCAAAATAAGAATACCTGTCCTCGCCGTTCCGTTGCATTAAAAGCTTGAGTTTCGAGCAATTTGTAGTTTGTAAGGATGCATACGGTAAGCAGGTCAATTCAGAGAGTTCGCTATTTGCAACATGATTGTTGTAGCTAAAAATTCTAAACTCCCATTCAACAGTATAGCTATTGAGGAAGATCCAGTAGTAGAATTCTTTCTCGTCCTTCTGATCTGTACTGTTTATTGCAACAAAGTCACACGAATTTGCCAGAATACTGTTTTTGGGAACAATCGCTGCTTCGATACGCTTTTTCTTTTGCAAGTATGAACACTGTGGAATAGCTATTCTGGAGCAGTTTATATACTCCGCTTTAGAGCTGTTTGCAATTGCCTCAATAAAGCCTTCGTATCTTACATATCCATCTTTTCCTGAATCATTTACCGAGCCAAGTTCCCAGCCATGTATATGATCCCCTCGAATAAGCCTATGACCCGTATCTGATTTAGATACGAACTGTTTGTACTGCGTTAAATCGAGTTCTCCACGTGCATTTACCAACTCATCAATGTCCTTGAATTTACCGAGCGTCTGTAGCTTTACAAGAATGCGCATGGATTTTCCATCGCATTTGGGGAATTTAAGTTTTTCCCCGGACACTGCTATTACCGACTGCAACGATAACGAGGTCTTTATGGAGTCAACTTCTTCAATCCTATATACAGGATTGGAAACAGATATAACACTAACCGGTTCTTTTCCAAGTATTGAAACGGCAGTTGGTTGGTTAACGCCCTTAAATAATTTTGCGATTTCCGGTATTATCCATATACCATGCAGGAGACCCTTCAGAATAATAGTTTTTCTGAAAGCAGTGCTTGTTTCATCACCAAGCCAAGAAGAAGGTGTAATTGCCACGACAGTTCCAGTATCAGATAATAAATCTAATGCCGCTGCCATAAATAGCTTAGAGTACTCCAGCGTTCCCTTCGCCATCCCATAAGAAGAGAATCTCTCCCTTAAGCGCGTGGAACGATTCATAGTATCCTGGCGGATTTTATTTCCAAGTTCTATCCGTTCCTCTTGGGACAGATCCGCTCTTGTACTTATATCTGTAAGGTCAGACGCCAGGAACTTTATATTCCCATAGGGGGGATTCATTATTATGGAATCAAATGTTTCTTCTCTTTCTGAATCAAAATACTCAAAAAAGTCCGTACATCGCACATCAATAGCGATATCCGTTCCTTTTATTTCTTTGACTTTGCTTAAAAGATTTCGTGCCAGAATTGCTGTCAGAGCATCAATTTCAATCCCCTGAACACATTCTATCCGTTCATTGAGCAATATACTGTACGCAAGGAAAACCCCTACACCAGCTGCTGGATCAAAAACTGACCGTGCACCTGGGTTTTCGTTTATTGAAGCTAATACCATTCTTATAGCCACCGATGGGGGTGTAAAGAAAAAGCCATTATTTTTCGCTGCCCCCAGGTGTTTATGAACCACACTTGTATCATCGGGATCGATAAACTCTCTTGCACCAAGTTCAACAACATTAGCATATAATCCAATCATTTCAATTGGGTTATCACCATAATTCTCCAGTAATTCGGCACATGTTTTTTCTGTCAAAAAGGCGTTAAAAGCCAACACCTTCTCGGCATTATCAAAGGGATTGCGTTCCAAGACAGAATTAAGCATGCTACTCTTTATAGCATTCCGGTCAGAATCAGCAATTTCATATTTCGATGCGAAGCGTTCTGCGACACTTTTTCTTATTTCCTTGGCCTTGGCAAATATGGCATCATCATAGCTTTTATTCAATTGTTGAATGTCAAAATATTCGTTATTTGCCATTAATCTACACCATCCTGAAAGCTGCTTTTTCCGCTCTTTACCCATTCATCGAGTTCACATCGTTTAAATCGCCACTGCTTGCCGATTTTATTAGCGGGTATTCCGCTGTCCTTTTTTATCCAATTTCGAACAGTATCTTTGTTAACACCAAGGTATTCTGCGGCTTCTTCGATACTGATCCACTTGTCCATGTAATCTTCGTTCACGATTCACCTCAAAGTAAAGTGCCATATCTCATCACATAACAGTATAGCATTATCAAACCTGCTTTTCAACGTTTTTTATATGAATATATATGGTTTTTGTACGAATTGGTGTGACTATGAAAAGCAGAACACCAAAAAGCAATCTGATGTTGTATAAATAAAGTTGACAACTTCTTCGCAAGGAATAGATGTATAATGAACGATGAGAAGGAGAGGTCAAAATGGCAACAAACAAGCAATATGATCACGAGTTCAAAGTTCAAGCAGTAAAACTCGCCCAAGAAATCGATCAGGCGAAGGCTGCTAGTGAATTGGGGATTTCAAAAAACACCATGTACACGTGGAGCCGTGCCCACCGTATGGGATATCTTGATCTTGGACACGGTACACAAACACCCACGAGCGCCATGTCCCTGCATGAAGAAATCACCCAGCTCCGTGCACGACTCAAAGCGCAGGATAAAGAGATTCGGCGACTAAAGAAAGAGAACGACTTTCTGGAAGAAGCAAGCGCTTTTTTCGCCGTCAGTCGTCTGAAGTCAACAAAAACGAACGCATGAAATTCATCGCGCTCAAGACTTCAGATGGCGCAATCAAAGGAAACATCAGCTTCTATTGCAAGATTCTCGATGTCACGAGGCAGGGATTCTATCAGTACTTGTCAAACAAAGATCGTCCGTGGAAATATCAGGCGCTAGCCGATGCCATGATGCAGATTCATGCGGAGGATGAATGCAATGGCACCTACGGAAGAATCCGCATGTGGCAAGCACTCAAAATCAAGCAGCCGGAAGGCGTCCATATCCCGAGCGAGCGAACGGTTTACCGCGTCATAGAAGAAATCGGACTTAGCCATCGTCCCAATCATAAGTCGAACGGTATCACAAAAGCAGATCGGCAGGCATAGATGTCGGAGGATCTCCTGCACCGTGATTTTCATGCCGACACACCGCTTTCTAGGTGTGTCACTGACATGACAGAGATTCCTGCGTGTGATGGAAAACTCTATGTTTCAGCACTCTTTGACTGCTATGACGCCGGCGTGCTCGGACTTTCTATGGATACGAATATGAGGGCTTCTCTGTGTGTGCAGATGCTTGATAACGCCATGATTTCCTACCCGATGCTAAGGGGCGCAATCCTGCACTCGGATCGCGGCAGCCAGTACACAAGTCAGCTGTATCGGGAGGCAATCCAACACTATGGGATTCGACAAAGTATGAATAGTGCCGGTGGACGCTGTCATGATAACGCGCGTTGTGAGAGTATGTGGGCACGCATGAAGTCGGAGCTTCTCTATGGACGCTATGACACAAAGAAGATGACAACACAAGAGTTGAAGGTTCTGATTTGGCGTTACTTCATGAGCTATTGGAACAACCGCCGGATCTGTTCCGCAAACGGCGGACTTCCTCCGATGGTGAAACGCCAACAGTTCTATGATTCCCTGGACGTAGCTTCTTAAGATTTCATTTCCTTGTGGGGAATTTGTCAACTGATCTTGACAATATCACGAGCACCATTTCCATCAGGATAAAGGAAGGCGTTTCTCAAGGGCTTTCCTTATAAAAGGACCTGATCTCATCCAAACATTCTAAAACCGTCAGTCTTCCATATGATAACTGCTCATCTGCAAAAACAGGAGTCCTGTTTTTTAGGTATTCAAGCCAACCATATAGTAAATTTTCATAGGAACGCTTTACATCTAAGAGCTCAGAGTATTTTCCTACATAAACATTTCCTGCAAACCATGCCTCCTGATGAACAGGATACCAGCATTCCTGCCGTAAGTCAGTCAGGATATGTGCATACCCCTCTTCATCAATGACAAGTACATTGTTCTTGCGGTCATCTGCCTCTTTCATCAATACCCGAATCTCTTCCTCGTCAAAAAGATGTGTAGGATTTTCTCGATAATCAATATGCACTTCTATATACGGATCAGTGAAATCTTTCATATCGTATTCTGTCCTACCATAATGATGACGAATATAATCTAGCATATATGTATGCAGCTCTTCCATACGAGAGCGGCAAAAAAGATGATAGACATCTGAGGGAGTAGGATTCTGGTGAAAGAAACCATCTCGACAAAGCTTGTATTCGTTCAACTGAAAGATTACGCTAATCTTACCGCATGGCTCATCCATTCTAAGCCCTCCGCTAAAATCCCATTTTTTCACAGATTTCTCAATATATTCCTTCATCGTTTTCCTTGAAGTAGATGGAAGATTTTCCATAGGAGGGGTAAATGGATTAGCATTAAATTGATGCAGAACTTGATCTTCTTCTATCCCCAGTTGTTTTACAGCATTTGTGACGGTTAGAAGCTTTGATATATACTCTCGAAATTTCCAGGTTTCGCACATATTGTGACGCGCATCATAGACTCCGGTAATGCCATTATAAGGTCCGTATTTTTCTGTGATTAAAAACTTCCCTCTGAGATAGCGCATTACAACACGAAAGCCCTCTGGTAGTTTTTCACCACTATCATAATCATAAACTTTATAAGGTGCATTCTGTGCTGATACATAATGTCCGGGTGTATCTTCCACCAAGTACTCACTAAGCTGATCTTTATCCGTTGTGAGAATTGGTTCCAATTCCTCTAGTTCCAACATGAAATAGTTCCAACGGTAGTCTATTCCAAATCCTTCAAAATACAAGGCTTTGGGCTTCACAACATAACATTGAAAAAGATCTGTATAAAGATAAAGACACCCTTTCTCCCCAGCAAGTTCTGCTTGAAAAAAGTCCATTCCTCCATTTGTCGGCAGAAACATATGGTTAAATACGGGCAGCCTTGCAAGCTCATTCAGTACATTCATGATAGTTTCAGCCCCTGCCCATATGGCAGAAGATGCAATATTTTGTCCAAACAATAGGTGCGACAAAAAATTCCATTCACTATCTTGAGACTTCACATCATCTTTTTGAATCCTCCTCCACTCAACAAGTCGCTCATGAAATTCTTTCATGTTCGGTCGATGTTCCGGTGCATTATCAGTTGCATCACGAAGAAGTTCCTCAAGTTCTACCAAATGTATATTCTTATACTGTTCATGTTTTGACAACGCCTGTGTATTATCGACACGATCATATGGACCGTCAAAACCACGTTCATCACCTGTCAAGAACATCCAAAATGTTTTTGCGAGTGAGAACACATCTGCCTTTCCTCCATCCGCTACCTTTGGATTCCGCTTCATTTCAGGAGCAATCGTGAAGATGGCACCCAACCCCTTGTCAGACTTTGTAAATCGTTCATCCTGTTCGGAGCAATCAACCAAACCAAAATCAGAAAGACATGCTCTCTCCTTATAAAAATATATGTTTGACGGCTTAATATCGCGATGAAAAATTCTTTTATCATGTAGCTGCACCAACGAATCTGACAATTCCAGAACAAACTCTGTAATTTTATTGATATCACATAGGTCCTGTTTAATTTTGTTCATGATTGGCTGTGCACGAGGCATAACATACCAGTATTCCGAAGGAGAATCATCGAAGATAGGTAATATTCCAGTGATATACCCAGAAACTCTTTTCACCGTTTGAATTTCCACTATAAATCGCTTTCTCTTCTCTTTATCACTGCGAATATATTTCTCTTTGAGTTGTTTAAGCGCATATTCTTCTCCATCCTTCCTAACAAAATAAACGAAACCATTTCCTCCTTCTTGTTTTTCCTCTGATATCACCTCATACTTTCTTTTCCAGCTATCACAGGATCGTGATTTCTTCGACATAATTTCTTTCCTCTCCCACATAACATCCTCTAATACGCTTAGATTATACTATATAACATATTGTATAGAAAACCATGACAAAAATACGACATATCCTTTTGTCTTTCTGTCAATAATAATATAGGGAAGTAGCAAAAACATGCGTGCTACCGCCCATATCAAAGAATAATTTTTAAGAATAACTGATAGTCACAATTTTTAAATAGCTACCTGTTTATCCTCATATTGTATCGTTATCGACGTTACTTCGTTCATTGCCGCTACCAAAATGATACTAGAGGGAAAGGTCAGCGTCGCGTTCGCACGCGACACCGTAATCTGACGATCCTCGATCGGCTCACGCAGCACCTCAAGCGTCTTCTTGCTGAACTCCGGCAGCTCATCAAGAAAGAGCACGCCGTGATGGGCAAGCGTCACCTCACCCGGACGCGGAATGCTCCCGCCGCCGATCATCGCCACCGTCGAGGAGGTATGATGCGGACTGCGGAAGGGACGCGTGGTCAAAAGCCCCGTATCCTTGCCGAGCAGCCCCGAGATGCTGTATATCTTCGTGATCTCGATGGCTTCTTCCTTTGTCAGCTCCGGCAGAATCGAAGGCATCCGACGTGCCAGCATCGTCTTTCCCGAGCCGGGTACGCCGACCATCAGGACATTATGCCCACCCGCCGCTGCAATCTCAAGCGCACGCTTCGCCTGATACTGTCCCTGCACATCCGCAAAGTCATCGGTAAAGGCATTGTCTTTTGTGTCTTTGATTTGTTTTTGCGCGGCGGGGGTCAGCGTTTCCGTTCCCGTCAGATGGCGTACCAACTGCCCCAGATTCTCGACCGCATAGACCTTCAGTCCATCAATGAGGAGTGCCTCGTCTGCATTGGAGGGAGCAACGTAGAACTCCGTTAATCCGTGTTCCCGCGCCGTGATTGCCATCGGGAGAATGCCGCTGATCGGTCGGCAGTTCCCATCGAGGGAAAGCTCTGCCGAGAACAGTGCGCCCTGCACTGCCGCCTCGGGAACCATACCGTAGGATGCAAGGAGACCAACCGCAATCGGCAGATCAAGCCCCGAACTGTCCTTTCGCACATCGGCGGGCGCAAGATTCACCGTCACCCGTTCCTGCCGCAGCTGAATGCCGGAGTTGCGAATCGCAGTGCGCACGCGCTCCTTCGACTCCTTCACCGACGTATCGGGAAGCCCCACCAGTTCAAAGCCCGGCAGCCCCGGCGATACATCCACCTCAACGTCGATAATCCGTCCGTCAATCCCGAGGGTCGTCGCACCATAAGTCTTTGCAAACAACGGCCTTCCCTCCCATGTTTCAAATATAAGAAAATTATAACACAAAAGAGGGGAAGATGGCTAATGATTCTTTGCAAAAGAAAAGAGATTCCAAGCATCAAGTGTGACAAGTGGAATCTCTTGTTGTGTGTTATAAGCTTGGTAGCTTATCTGGAAAAAGATGCACTCCTTCTCTATGAAGAGCCTCTAATGAAAGACGCACAGAATGACACAATCTGAATGATTATGTAGTTTCATGTTTTTTCACGATATGTGGACTCCGTCCTAAGATACAGTTCCTCCTTTGTTTTCATTTGTTGCCGGGACTTCAGGAAGGAAGTGCACCTCTACACGGTTCTTTGCTTTGTCCGAAATCCATTCGGTCAAGCGAGCACGCGACGCTTCGTCCATATCCGATTGCAGATATATGAACGCAATTTGCGTTTCACTCAGAGCAGCCGATTTATCCCCAGTCCCGGAAGGTGCGCGTACACTCCCGACAGCGATGCGGGAGATTTGCGGAAATACGATACGAGCCTCACGATTCCAAACCAATATGTAAGCTCCCTGCTTCTCGCTTTCCTCGCGGGCAGACTTGAGTGCGGTCACAGTCTGCTGCTCCTGCATAGAGGGAATGGCACTTTTTTCGACCTCGCTGAGTCTCTGATCGATCATCGCCTCCATCTTTTCTCTCTCTTCCACCGTTTCCGCAGAAAACACCTCCAACCGGAACGGTCTAAGATGTGCCTTTTCATGCAGTTTCTCTGTCAATACCGTCAAATCATCCTCCGATATTCCGGCAATCGTAAACACTGTCAGCATTTTCTTCTCGTTATCCAAAGTATAGGAGATTGCCAGACGAGGTGGTGCTTTGAAATTCTCCTCGATATAAATCTTCGCCTGCTCGTTCTCCAGATTTTCCTGCACGCTTTGATACGCAAAGAAACAGCTGGGCAGCGTGACAAGCACTGCAAAGGCCATCAGGTAGCGTTTCTGTCTTGAAAATTCCACGGAGTTGCGCTCTATCTTTGAGGGAATGTCAATGATTTTCAGGACGATGAACGCCGTCAGACAGATAAAGAAGCTGTTGATAAAGAACAGGTAGAGTGCACCCACGGTGTACGCCATAACGCCCGTAGCAATGCCATATCCTGCGGTGCAGAGAGGAGGCATCAGAGCTGTTGCAATCGCAACACCAGGGATGACATTCCCGCCCTCTTTGCGTGTTACGCCGATGATTCCTGCCAAGCCGCCAAAGACAGCAATCAAAACGTCCCAGATGGTCGGCGATGTTCGTGCAAGCAGTTCCGACGAAGGGCCATCGATCGGTGTGAGGGAAAAATAAAGCGTCGATGTGGCAACCGAAATGATCACTTGGGCGAGCAGACTTCCTGCACTGGAACGAATGTATGTGCTGTCATAACGGGCAAGCCCATAGCCAATTCCAAGGATCGACCCCATCAGCGGAGAGATCAGCATCGCACCGATGATGACCGCCGTGCTGTTCATATTGAGCCCAATGGAGGCGATAAAGATCGCCAGGATCAGAACACTGAGATTCGTTCCCCTGAATCGCACGCCGGCGTTGATTCGCTCTGTAATTTCCTGGATCGATGCAGTGTCGCCGCGCAAATCAAAAAAAACTTTCAGCTGATTCAAAATCAAACAAACAGCTCCTTCGGTCTCTATCATTAGGATGTTCGTTATTTATAGAAATAATACCACGCTCTTACGAACATAGTTAATTCCTTTACCGACGTATCGGGAAGCCCGACCAGTTCAAAACTCGGCAGCCCCGGTGACACATCCACCTCAACGTCGATAATCCGTCCGTCTATCCCGAGGGTCGTCGCACCATAGGTCTTTGCAAACAACGGCCTTCCCTCCCACGTTTCAAATATAAGAGAATTATAACACAAGAGAGGGGAAGATTGCTAGTGATTCTTTGCAAAAGAAAAGAGATTCCAAACGCTAGGTAGGGCGAGCGGGATCTCTGTTGTGTAAGTTTGTGTGGCACTAATAAATTCAGCACCAAGTCTGATAGACTTCATTTTATCCGTGAATCTCCTAAGTAAGAACATCTTGCTCCATATGGGTCAACTCCTGCCAATGCCGATACATTGTCGACATTGCAAGGATAAATGCAAGAATTTCCGCGGTGGGTCCCGCGTAGAGCACGCCATCCAAACCAAAGAGACATGGCAACAGAACGAGTAGCGGAAGGAGGAACAATCCCTGCCGCGAGAGTGAAAGCATGAGTCCCGTGCGCACATTCCCGACCGCCGTGAAATAGTTGATTGTAAGCGGCTGCACACCGCTGATGCAGACCATCATCAAATAGATCCGTAGATACTCCTCCGCAAATACAAAGTAAAGCTCCGATCCGCCGCCAAAAATAGTCGTGATCTGCCGGGGAAAGATCTGAAAGACAAAAAAGATGGCAACGCTCAAAAGAAATGCGGTGACGAGGGCTTTGCGATATGTCTCCTTGATGCGTCCGTAGTCCCCCGCACCCATATTGAAGCTGAAAATTGGCTGACACCCCTGCGCTAGACCGACCGTAAAAGCATTTAGAACACTGTTGAGTTTCGTCAAAATCCCCGCCACGGCAAGTGGGATATCCTCACCATATATGCTCATAGCTCCATAATATGTCAGTGTGTTATTGAGGACTACACTGACGACCATCATGATGATCTGATTCAGAAAGTTCGACAAACCTAATTTAGCGATGCCAATCATCTCATGCGCTTGTATTCACAACGTAAGACGCGTTATTGTAAAAGCACGGAAGCGGAAGAAATAGCGAAAGCAGATGAGAAACGATATGATTTGGGCGACGACTGTGGCGAGTGCCGCACCCTCAATCGCCCACCCAACCCCGATCATAAAGAGGGCATCCAGAAATATATTGAGCACCGCGCCGCTGACAATACAGAGCATTGCATAGGCAGGGCTGCCATCCGCGCGAACGAGCATATTATTTGCCGTAAAGAAAAGCAAAAAAGGCAGTCCGAGCGCAGTGATTCCGAGATAGCTTTCCGCAAACGGCAGAACATTCTTCGTTGCACCACAAAGGAGAAGTATGGGCGTCTGAAACGTGAAAACAAAACAGCCAAGAGCAATACCAAGAATAAGCGACATGATAAGACCAGTCCCCACATAGCGTCTTGCCGCTTCATTATCCTTTGCACCGATGCAAATATTGAAATTTGCTGCTGTTCCGATCCCCACAAGCTGCGCCAATCCCGTGGACAGAATCACAATGGGAAATGCAGCATTTGTCGCTGCATTTCCTAACATTCCAACCATATGACCAATAAAAATCTGATCTGAGATGTTGTAAATCGTATTGACGAGCATACTGATGATTGCAGGAAGAGCAAACTTCTGAATCAGTCCCCCAACAGGTGCGACACCGAGCGGATTCTCCTTTGGTATCATGACGACTTTGGACATACAAACTCCTATCAAATAAAATCACGGAATTAATGAAAATCTCGCCGTCCGCACGCGCTCCTTCGACTCCTTCACCGACGTATCGGGAAGCCCGACCAGCTCAAAGCCCGGCAGCCCCGGCGATACATCCACCTCAACGTCGATAATCCGTCCGTCTATCCCGAGGGTCGTCGCACCATAAGTCTTTGCAAACAACGGCCTTCCCTCCTACGTTTCAAATATAAGAAAATTATAACACAAGAGAGGGGAAGATGGCTAATGATTCTTTGCAAAAGAAAAGAGATTCCAAACGCCAACGGTGACGAATGGAATCTCTATGTGTAAGATTTCAGCATCTCTAATTTATTTGAAGTGCTTGCAAATGTCTCCGTTATCCTCGTTGCTAAGACCTGTGATTGCAACAGTATTTTCTAATTTTTTCAAATACTCCAGCACCTGGGGAATATATTCGCTCTTGGCATAATCCGAATCCGCATACCAGACATTGGATTGCCCCATCCCTCTACCCTTGCCTGCTTGAGAAGCGCGAGGCATGCGAAAATCTCTCTTTTTCACCGGGATAAGATAAGCATTGATTGCTTTGGTGATAAAATAGTAGCAGGAACCATCATCAAATTCCTGACACTCCCGATACATCTCGGCTTTTTCATACCAACCTACTATCCGACTCCCTTCTTCCCCTTTAGCGACCCAAACAACGGTCACATCATCCAACACATCAGCCTTTGCTGCCGTCTTATCCAATCGCTCAAGCTTAAGTGTGTACCCCTTTTGCTGCACATATCCATAGCAATTATCCTGGTATGGCTGAAAATTACGCGATTCCATTGCATCGTTACTTTCTCCCACCCAAGAGCCACCGTTATGCGGTTTATCCGAATCAGTGATTCCCATATAGTATTCCATCCATGCAATATTGCAAAAAATCACCGTTGCCATTCTTATCTCCTCCTACATAGCCATTTCCCCATAGAAATGGGGAATTTGATAATCAAGAAAAAGTTCATGCTCTTCTACATCAATGATCCGTCCATCTATCCCGAGGGTCGTCGCACCATAGGTCTTTGCAAACAACGGCTCTCCCCTCCTACGTTTCAAATATAAGAAAATTATAACACAGGATGAAGGAAGATGGCTAATGATTCTTTACAAAACATGTGTGCCCCCATGTATCACTGCAACACTTTTTCTACGCATATCGTACAACATAGCCCACTCCACATCAAATCATTCTTTACCATGCTCCTCGATTGCCTCACAATAAAATGCAATCTTGGCATCGAGTGCCTCCATATGTGCGTGCAGCTTCTCCACCTCTGCCGCAAGATTGGCACGGTGCCCTATGAGCATTTCCATCCGCGCTGAAAGAGTATCGTCGCCCTCTGCCCGCAACGCAGCATAGCGCCGAATCTCCCGAATTGGCATCCCCGTCTCCTTGAGTCGCAGGATGAATGCTGCCCATGCAACATCTCGTTCAGAGTAGCACCGCCGATTCGCCGCCGTACGCTCCGGCAGGAGCAGTCCCTCATGCTCATAGTAACGCAGCGTATGAATTCCCAGCCCCGTTTTCCGTGAAAATTCACCAATACTATATTCCATAAAATCCTCTCCTTGACATAGAGTATACTCTACATTGTAAAGTAGTGCCAGAAGGAGGATTTCATCATGAGCAAACAAAACAACAGATACACCGTCATCACGGGAGCAAGCTCCGGCATCGGAGCGTCGACAGCAAAAGCATTCGCTGAGCGCGGACACAACCTCATCCTTATTGCACGGCGCACAGAGCGACTAAATGCCCTAAAGGAAGAGATTCTTGCCGCACATCCGGCACTGGACATCGTTATCAAAACTGCCGATCTCTCTTCTGTCGAGAACGTCACACAAGTCTATGATACAATAAAACCCTTACCTATTGGGACATGGATCAACAATGCGGGCTTTGGAAGCTATGGCGCAGTCGGCACATCCGACCTTGACAAAATCAGACAAATGCTTCATCTAAACATCGAGGCACTGACCGTCTTTTCCACACTCTTCGTACGAGACTTCGCTGAGATAGAAGATACGCAGCTGATCAACATTTCCTCCGTCGGCGGCTACACCATTGTCCCAACTGCTGTCACCTACTGCGCGACAAAATTCTATGTCAGTGCATTCACCGAGGGACTCGCACATGAACTCATAGCACGCGGCGCGAAGCTCCGTGCAAAGCTCCTTGCCCCCGCTGCAACGAAGACCGAGTTCGGCGCAGTCGCGAACAACAACGCCGCCTATGACTATGACAAGGCGTTCGGCACCTATCACACAAGCAGCCAAATGGCAGAGTTCCTTCTCGCCCTATACGATAGCGACCAGACAATCGGTATCGTTGATCGCGAGACCTTCGCATTTCATTTGTGCCTACCACAGTTTCCCTATGCGGGGGGTTCTGCACATAATCAAAATGTAGTCGATGAGTAATTAAGCCATCTCCTTATAATGCATCGTCAACGTACGTAGCCGTGTACGGATCACCTCTCTGAGTGCCATAGACTCGACCGTTTGAACTTCAGCTCCATAGTGGATAAAGTAATCCGCGATAAACTCCTCCTCGCCCACATTGTAAAATCCATGGATATAGTACCGCCCATTCTCCTCCACAAGTCGCATGGATGGATAGTGTTCTTTATAAAAAAAATCTCGTCCTTTTGCTGTAATTTCGACAACAAAGGAGAGAGCATCTGCACGGCGATAAAGTTCCTCTGAGGAGCGTGCAAAGGACGAGAAAGGCATCCCCGCCACATCCATACACTCCTCCACCGCAGTGATGCGGTCACACCGAAAGACACGCGCCTGCCCCATCTCGAAATCGTGTGCCGTCCCATACCACTGCCCATACGCTGCGCGAATCTCGAAGAACTGCACTGTATAGCGGCGCAGTTCTTTCTTTTGATAATAAATCACGCAGGGCTGCTCCTTTACAGCAAACTGTAAAATATCCCGCAAACATGCACTCTCATTCGCGTGCTTCGTTACATCAAGGCGTAAAATATCCGCGATACGCTGCAGGGATGTCCTGTGGAGAGGGGCGCACTCCTCAAATTTCTCCCGCAGACGCACCACATCCAGATGAAACGGTGTGGTCTGATATGAGTCGAGCGTACGCATAGCAACGTAGAGCGCATACATTTCATCTACTGTAAAAAGGATCGGCGTAAGTAGATGATTCGGTAGAATCCCATATGACCCGCCGCGTCCTGTACGGGTAAAAATTGGCAGTCCCAACTCCTCAAGTGCACGCACATCGCGCAGAGCGGAGCTGCGCGAAATGCTGTATCGCTCCATCAGATCACGCAGTCGAAAAGAGTTCTTTCCCGAAAGATAACGTATCATATCGTTCAGACGCTCGGATTTATTCATACACATCCTCCATAAAGGTGCCGCAAATTGACACCTTTTTATACTATACTACAACTATTACACAAAGAAAAGGAGTATGGATATGAACATAAGTAACGAATTTCTGCGCCTGATGGCAGCACATCAAGACCTCGCACTTGCAACATCGGTGGACAATACGCCCCATGTGCGCATTGTGAATTTTGTCTATGCAGAGGAGAAAAAGCTCGTCTACTTCGCAACCTTTCCAGACAATGCAAAGGTTGGTGAAATCGACGCAAACCATACAGTTTCGTTCACCACAATCCCTCATGACGGAGGAACGGCACACGTCCGTGCCGTCGGCACTGCTGCAAAGAGCAAGCGCAGTATCTTTGACCTCGCCGATAGATTCACAGCAAAGATTCCGGGCTACGACGAAACAATTGCTGCGGTCGGTGACGCACTCATTGTCTACGAGATCACATTTCCCACTGCGACAGTGACCGTCGATATGGAGCACAGTGGAACGGTGACGATTTGAGTGTTGCTGCCCCATACCGATGATTGAAGGGCATCTTTCTTAGGGCGACTGAAAGGTCGTCCTTTTTGCTGCGTCTGTTGCGAGGCTACTTCTGGTAAATGGAATCTTCTGCGTGATGGAATCTTTTGCGTGAAAGGTGATCTCTTGAATTTATATCTTCATCCATCAACCGCAATCTCAATCCCGCCCTTGAAAACAACGACTGCCGTGCCATCCTCCTTGACTACGACGTGATCAAGCAGCCCACTCCATAGCTCCTCGTCGAACTCAACCTGCTCCCCGTCAATACCATATACCACTTGAATCATGGTCTCCAAGGTCTTTCTCTTGCCCTCCCTCTCGGCAATTTGCTCATCCAACCTCGCTAGACGCCCCTGCTTTTCCAGATAGCGTGCGCGAATCTCAGTTTCCTGTTTCAGATACGCATTCTGATCCTGCGCCACCCGTGCATTCTCACGAATCAGTATTTCGAGCCGTTCTGCCAAAACACGAAGTTCCTGCTCTACTCTACCGCGCTCCTCCATCAGCTCCCTCGTTTGACAAATATCGTCAATCAGGGATCTGAGTTCCGCAATCACATTCTCTTTGACTTCCACCAAGGAGTTCAGAGCCTTGACGAAAATCTGTTTGATTTCCTCCTCCGTCAAGTGCCTCGTACTGCACGGCTTGCGCTTGTGGGCATATTTCTTGTTGCAGCGATAGATCACCCTGCGGTACTTGTCCGTCGAATGCCACACCTTTGCACCGTACCAACCGCCGCAGCAGCCGCATTTGATTTTGTTCGCAAAGATGCTCACGCCGCTGTGTTTGCCGTTCTGCTCTCTACGCTTTATCTCCGATTGCACAAAGTCGAATAAGTCCGGCGGGATAATTGCCTCGTGGTGTTCCTCCACATAGTATTGCGGAATCTCGCCCGTGTTCTTCCGTCTCGTTTTATCGAGAAAGTCTGCCGTGTACTCTTTCTGGATCAGTGCATCGCCACGATACTTCTCGTTGGTAAGAATGGAACGTACCGTGGAGATGTACCACTTGTCCTTTCCCGATGGGGATTTGATGCCCCGCTTCTCTAACTCCTTGGTGATGGCATAGAAGGATCGCCCGCCAAGGAAGAGTTTGTAGATGAGCTTCACCACTTTCGCCTGTTCTTCGTTGATTTTGAAGTCCTTGTCATAGCCGAGGAATGCGCTGTAGCCCACACTGGTCTTGCCCTCGGCGAACTGCTTGCGCTTGCCCCATGTGGTGTTCTCCGAGATGCTGCGGCTCTCCTCCTGAGCGAGGCTCGACATAATCGTTATAAGGAGTTCTCCGCGCGAATCAAATGTCCATATGTTCTCTTTTTCAAAATAGATCTCTACGCCGTTTTCCTTCAGTTTGCGGACGTTCTGGAGAGAATCCACTGTGTTTCTCGCGAAACGGCTGACCGACTTTGTGATGATGAGGTCGATCTTGCCGGCAAGGGCATCCTCGATCATCTGGTTGAAACCGTCCCGCTTCTTAGTGTTGGTGCCGCTGATGCCCTCGTCCGAATACATGCCGACGAAATCCCAGTCTGCACGGCTTTCGATGTAGTTCTTGTAATGCGCCATCTGCATTTCATAACTGGAAGCCTGTTCTTCATGATCGGTCGAAACTCTGGCATACCCTGCCGTTTTACGTCGCCCATGCACCGCTGCCGTCTCTGACCGAAACACTCTGGGCGTTGCAGGAATCACCCTCACTGTCTTTGCCATCGGTATGCGTCTCCTTCTTTCAAATGGAAAACAACTTCATGGTCGGATATGACAATCCGCTCGACATTCTGCACAATCTGCCCTTCGTAGCCATCGCCGAAGAAGGATTCTGCCGCTTCCTTGAGTTCGGATTCGGGCAGCCGTTTCAGTCGGCACTTTGTACGCGGCTGACTGCAAGCCCACACCTTAGTTCCCTTCGTCCAAGTGTCACGCTCACACTTGCTTCCGCAGGAAGCGCAGTAGACTTTGTTGGTGAAGGGATTGCTTCCTCGCTGCCCGTTGTAGATGCGGGCAGTCTTTTTTTGCTCTACTCCCGAAGTAGTGGAAATGGTATAATCGTCCAGGGTGATGACAAATGGTCGAGAATTTTGACAAGATGCTCGCAGGATCACTGCGTCTGGAGGATCCATGGTATATCATAGGCGCAGAATTTAACGAGGAAGAGCCGGCAATCCATATACATGTGGGCATAGACAAGACGGCTGCGTTGTGCTGTCCTGTCTGCGGTGCGCCGACCAAACGGTACGGCTACGAGCCGTGGGAACGTATCCAGCGTCATGCGGACTGCCTGTTTTATCCCTGTTATGTCCACTGCAAGCGTCCCCGTATTCTCTGCGACAAATGCGGCACAGTGCAGGTCAATGCGCCGTTTGAGCGCAAGAACAGTCGCTTTACCCTGCTGTTCGAAGGCTACGCCATGCTACTCTTGCAAGACGTTCCTCGTGCCAGAGCCTCCCGTCTGCTTCGCTGTGACGAAAAGTCGCTCGCCGCTATCCTTACGTATTGGGTGCACGAAGCGGTAAATCGTATGGATCTTTCCGATATCTGCTCCATCGCCATGGATGAGACATCCTTTCGGCGTGGGCACAAATACGTCACCGTCGCCATCGACACAGTAAGGAGCCGTGTCTTCGATGTCGAACCCGGTCGCGACAAAACGGCGGTCAAAAACGTGGGCGAAAAACCGGAGAAGAACGGTGGCAACACGAAGAGCGTCAATTCTGTCACCAGCGATATGTCTGCAAGCTACCTGTCTGCCGTCCGGGAAGTGTTTCCGAACGCCAAACAGACCATCGACAAATTTCACGTCAAACAGGTGCTGCTCAAAGCCTTGGATATGGTGCGTAAGGATGAGCAAAAAGAGTCCGGTCGGAAAAAGGAGCTGTTCCTATGCCGCAAACTGTTCATGGTGCCGCACTTTCGGATTGTCCAGTCTCCGGATGACTTCTATACGTCGACCTCCATGATGGAGGCGCAGGAGCGACTGGACAAGCTGTGTTCATGGATGCGACGCTGCTGACTGAAACCGATGAAGGATGCCGCCTTGACGCTCAGGAATCACAGCAAGGAAATACTGAGCTATTTCCATACGCGCCTGACGAACGCGATTTGCGAAGGAATCAACGCGATGATTCAAGCGGCGAAGCGCAAGGCAAGAGGTTTTCATACCTTTGAAGGCTATGCCGCAATGATCTACTTGGCTGCAGGAAAATTGAAATTAGCTACGCCTGTTCTGTTCTGAAAATAACTTTTCCACTAGTTTTGGAGTAGAGCCAACAAACTTCTAATGGGAGCTAAAATAAAAGGACGTATATCACAAGGAACGTCCATATTTTTCAAAAACCTGCTATTTGTGACAGGTCACAGGCGATCATTTTCATGTTAAAATAAAATCAATCAATTTCTCTCAATTCTCACCCATATGCGAAGGCAGGTGATCCTCATGTCGGAGGAGGTTCGTGCGATACAATGCCGTAGCTGCGGCGGTGCGATGTACTCTGACCAGAAAACGGCAAGTTATGTCTGTGCGTTCTGCGGCTCGTCGGTGCCGTGGAGGGAGGAGGCGGAGTTTTGGGCGTCGCCGATCACGTTCCGTCACAAGCCGGTGCAGGTCATAGACGGCGCGATGAAGCTGGGACATGTGGAGGTGATGTCGGCGGTCAACCCACATGATGCACGTGTGCTGAGTCAGAAGTACCGCCAAAACAGCATTGCAGACAAGCTAGCTCTCTGGGACGATACGACCGTAGCCGCATTTGCGGGCGTTACACAGCTGGCGTTCGTTTGCCCGTTCTGCGGCGGAGAGTTCACGGGTGAGTCGACGCAGCATTTCTTTACATGTAGCTACTGCAACAACACGTTCGAGGACGAGCAGCTCGTGCGCCCCGGCGGCTACCGACGGGAGT
>NZ_CP016201.1:2148912-2159260 GCF_001683335.1 Selenomonas sp. oral taxon 126 | reverse complement strand
CATCATGGGTGTCGGCGCGGAGAATGTGCCCACGCGGGCGATTCCATTCGTCATAACGATGACGCAGGCCCAGAACGCGGTGCGCATGCTCGCACAACAGTTCCCGCAGGAGTTCGCAAATCAGGACATCGAGCGGCGTATCCGCACGGAGATGACGGCGGTCTACATCCCGTTCTCGCTCGCCGATCTCAGTGTCAAGATGGCCGTTCGCAGCGAGCGCGGCGATTTCGAGGCGTACGAGGAGATCGTCAACTGGGCGTGCCCCGACACGACGCTCTACGACATTCACCTGCTCGACCGCCTCGACCCGTGGGATTTCGGCGCGGTGACCCCGTTCGACCCCGCCTTTGCCGAGGGAGTCTTCCGCATCGCGGCAGTGGCAAACAACGCCTCACGCGCGGATGTGATCGACAACCTCCTCGCCGAGCGCCTTGCCTCCGATCTAAAGGACAGCTTCGCGCTCACGAAAGCGAAGCTACTGCTCTGGGGGCGGGATTTCCGCAGGCATAAGAACGCAACCTTCCTCCTGCCCGTCTACTATCTGGATCGGCGCGTGGAGGATGGCGAAAAGGCACGGCAGGTGCGCATCGCGGTGAACGGCCAGACGGGGAGCGCCGCTGCGCTTTTCTATCAGTATGGCAGGGAGGAGCGCTACGTCACGCGTGCGCCATCCCATCCAAAGGCGATGTCAACGGAACACACAGTTCGTACGCCGCCCACTGCGGTGAGGCGTGTCGGCTCGCCGTTCCTGCACCGCACCATCCCGCTCGAGGCAGCGCTGCAAAAATCGTTCGGACAAAAGCTGCGCGCACTGTTCGGATTCGGCTCTTGATACACTAAGATCCGCGCGGCATGTGCGGATGATATGTCAAGGAAGCGGCTGCTGTGATGAAGATCTTCCCTTCGTGCAGCAGCCGCTTTTCTCGTTCATCACCGCTTGCTGTCCTGTCCAAAAAGCAAGCACATCGTGCGCGCAGCCGATTCCCTTCACCGCCCGCACATCCTGATGAAGAATCTCAAAATGAAACCATGCAGTTTATTTCTCTTATGATAACCGAGAGGTAGAGGAAAGCATACCGTCATAAATGATAGGTTGGGAAACACTTTTCAAATTTTTTTGAAAACCTGTCATTTATGACAGGTCACAAGTCATCATTTTTATGTTAAGATAGAATTAACCAAATTATCGTACTTTTCACATCATGATGAAGGAGGAGTTTACATGAAGAAATGGAAATCGTTCATCATGGCGGCAGCCGTCGCCATCTTTACGGGCGCCGTCTTCACGGGCTGCGGCAGCGGTGACGGCGGCGGCATCGCCGGCGGCATCGGAGGTCCTGCGGACAATGGTCCTGCTGCACCGAAGGAGGCTGTCACGAAGCTGAAGCTCGGTGACAAGGAAGTGCCGATGTACGCGTACAAGGGGGCAGATACCCCCCGACTCGTGGACTCCCACGGCAGTCTCGCCGTGACAAAGGACGCCATCTACGGCATCAGCTTCGAGAAGAAGGAGGAGAAATACCACCTCAAGAAGATGAGTCTCAAAGACGGCGCGATTACCGGAGTTGAGGATCTCGGCGAGATCAAAAAAGAGCCGCTCTCCTCGGACGGCACGAACGTCTACTACATCCTCGACACCAATGGAAAGATCGGCTGCTATGACGGCACGGCGGCAACGAGCTTCGATGTGAAGGGGGTTCGTACCGTCTGCACCATCTACGGTGACAAGAACGCCTATGTATGCGGTGCCTTCGTCTCGAGTTCCGACACGATGTTCGGCGCGATCTCCAAGGAAGGCATGAAGGATCCGAAGGTCGTCCTGCCTAAGGACGAGTTTGGAAAGCTCTCCCAAGCGAAGGATGCCACGAAGGAAAGCAACGCGTCCCTCGTGTGCGCGGACAAGGACGGTTTCTACATCTCAACACTGGCCACAAACGGCGGCTCCGACAAATGGACGTTCCCACTGCACATGTACGGACCGGACGGCAAGAAAATCCGCACCTTTGACTGCAACGCGGATCTCCCGAGCGGTGCCGAAAAGCGCAAAGCGGGCGAGCGCCAAGCCATCGCGACGAAAGACTATGTCATCTTCTTCTACAGCGGCTACCTGCGCCTGTTCAACAAGAAGGACGGCAAGTATGTCGGCGACATCGAGCTGATGCTCGAAAAACATAAGATTGACCCCCGCGGCGTGACAGCGGATGATGCAAACCACATCTACTTCACGGATGCCGGAGGGGATCAGCCAATGATCTACCGCATCGACCTGTAAGTCCTAGGGAAACACCGATACAGACTTCATTTTATCAGCGATCCCGCTGCGCCAAAGGAAGCCGCTCTGATCTACAAACTCGGCGGGAGGGGGTGCCGCTTCACACCTTCCCCGGCTGTATGCGCATCTTCCAAAAGAAGGATGGCACATACGTCGGCGACATCGAGCTGGTAACGGCGGATGACAAGAATATCGGACCGTCCTGCGTCACAACCGACGACGCGAACCACATCTACTTCATCGACAGCTTCTAAGGAATCACTGATAAAATGAAGTCCGTCAGATTGGCGTAGATTTTTTCGTCCGAACTAGGAGGCAAACCGGACGCAGAGTGGTGCTCTGTGGAGGATTTGCCGACGAAGTGCGGGCAAAAAAGATGCGCTAAGATGGCGGTGCTGAATTTATCAGTGCTTCCCTAAAACAAGCTCTGCCGCATGGATCTGTAAGAAACGAGGGGAGTGTCTTCCATGAAGATCAAATCGTTGCTCTGCGCCGCTATCCTCGCGCTCATTCTTCTCCCTGCCGCCCTCTGCGCGGCAGAAATCACGGATGAGGATATGGCGCTCGGCGGCATCCGTATCGGCGATACGCGTGCCGCGGTCGAGGCGCTCTACGGCAAAGGCAATCACGTCGCGGACGGCGTGGACGTGTGGAACGGCGAGGATGTCAGCATGCACGTCATCGACTACGGCGCGTCACTCAGCGTGACGTACCGCAGCTCGGACAGGGGCTGGCACGTCATCAGCGTGCATCTTGGCGTGAACGATGTAAACGAGTACAACGTGAAGCCGTCCGATGAGTCGCGGAGCCTCGAGACACCGCGCGGCATCCATCTGGAGAGCACACGCGCGGATCTTGAGGCGGCATACGGCTACATCCCGAAGCCGAAATGCAGTCATAATGCCCCGCCCGTCTGCGGCTATTTCTACGACGGCGGCAGTGCAAGTATCGCATTCTACATCTGCCCGGAGCACAGCCCCGGCATCCGCTCGATCTGGCTGCACGAGAAGTAATCAGCCAAAATCGAATTCTCTCATTTTCCATCTGCACAAAGAAAGAACTCCAAATAAAGAGAGCCCGCGGAGGAAGGGGGTACTTCCATGACGATCCAATCATTTCTCTGCGCCCTCCTGCCGGCACTCCTCCTCGCGGCACCGCTCTGCGCAGCAGAGCCTTTGACAGCTGCGGAGATCGTGCGGAACGATACGACCGAGGAGACGATACAGCCGCCGCAGACACGCGCGCAGGCACAGAACGAGGAGACGCGGGACTGGTCACGTTCGGTTGTATCGCCTGTCCCGTGGCTGACGGTCGAGGATCACGTTCTGACGGTCTATGACGAGAGCGGCAGCAAGGTGTTCTGCTGTGTTTATCCGTCCCTTCGGCTCGCGGAGGACGACGCATCCCCGCTTGCGAAAGCCCTCATCGCGTGGAACGCGGAAATCGGCACGAGCGCATGGCACAGCCCCGTGCGCCGCGAAAGTGAGGCGGCACGCGCAGAACGCGGCACGCTCCCCTTCGCCTACTCCGACATCACGCCGATCACGGCATGGGGGCGCGTCGATGAGCGGGTGATCTCGTTCTTTATGAAGGGTTCATCCTACGCGGGCGGATTTCATGACATCCCCCATATCAGCGCATATACCTTCGACTGTGCGCGCGGACGGCGGATTGCCTTGGGCGAGATCGTCACGGACAGGGAGCAGCTGATTACGGCAATCGCGGCGGCGTTTGAGGCGCAATACCCCGGCATATCGCAGCGGGAGGACTTCCCGGGTGGCATCAGAGAGGCACTCCTCATGCAGCATCCGGCAGACCAAGGCCTCACGGGCTTCTATTGGTACATCGCAGCGGACGGCAGTCTCATCATCTACTATCCGGTGTCTACGCTTACATCCTACGCCGCCAGCGACTTCTCCCTCACGATTACGCGGGAGGATGCACCGAATCTATTTAGGAATCGCTGATAAAATGAGGTATGCCCGATTGGCGTAGATTTTTTCGTCCGATTGAGGCAGCAAACCGGACGCATAGCGAGTGCTATGTGGAGGATTTTCCGCCGAAGTGCGGGCAAAAAAGATATGTCAAGATGGCGTGGCTGAATTTATTAGTGCTTCCTTTACACAGGCATATCCAATGGAATCGTTGCTGAACGCAAGAACGGGGCTGTTGCACGAAGCTAAGAACTTCGTACAACGCCCCTTCTTTGTGCCCCTTCCACCGCTTGCGCGGCCCCCCTTCCCCGTCAAACGGGGAAGGTTCAGGATAACAGCATATCAGCTTCCCCTGTTTACGGGGGAAGCGGCAAGCGTAGCGAGCCGATAGGGGGACATGCAACAACCCCGTTCTTTGTTTTTTCTATTCCATAAATGCACGATCAATATCTCGTCCGCCATAGATGATGCGAAGGATGGTAACGGTTTCCTGTCCTGTGTCTACCGTGTAGAACACCTCGAAATGATCCACGGGCATCATGCGGACTTGTGGGTATCCTGCAAAGTTTTTCGGATATGCGCGAAATCGCATCGGCAGTTCTGCGAGACTGCCGATCTGTTTCCCGAGCCGCGCAAGCGGTGCATATGCGTTCTCCAGTGCTCGCAAAACATCCGAAATATATCGAAAGATGTTCCTCAAGTCTGCCGCCGCCTGAGATGAAACATCAACCCGATACTGCATGATGTCCCTCCATAATCTCCGCAAAAACTTCCTCCGCCGGACGGACTCTGCCCGCCGCAAGGTCTTCCAGTCCCTTTTCCAGTTCGCGTTCGAGTTCTGCCTCACTGAGATCGACACGATGCAGCGGACGTGTCGCCTCCGATTCCTTCACGGCGAACGGCAGTCCACGATGGATGAGGCACTGGCGCAGAAATACGTTGACGGCGGTGGAGAGATCGAGCCCGAGATTCTGGAAGAGTGCCATCGACTGCGCCTTGACATCGGCATCAATGCGAATCTGTGCGGATACGGTTGCCATAGGATCACCTCCTTTTTTCATTTGATGCGCTTATTATATCGTTTTTGCAGTACAACGTAAAGGAATCACTAATAAATTCAGCCCTGTCATCTTGGCGCATCTTTTTCGCCCTCTCTTCGTCGACAAATCCTCCACATAGTCTATGCTATGCGTCCGGTTTGTCTCCTTGACAGGACAAAAAATCTACACCAATCTGACAGACTTCATTTTATCAGCGATTCCTTAAATGCCATGCGCTGCACGGAGGGAATGTCGAACATATTTACCAGCCCGGAGTCGCGGATATCCCTGATCAGAGAAACAATCTTCTCGTTCATCCCTTGCCGCCTTTCTCTGCCATGCGGAAGGAGTCTACGCCGGGGATAAGGCTGAGTGACGATCCTGTCTCCCATCGGACGAGAAGCTGCCCCGCGTCATCAACACCCATGACCTCGCCCATCGTTCCTGTCGGTGGGGCTTGCAGATCGTCCATGCCGAGGAGTTCCACCTTCGTCCCGCGTGGGTACCGCTCTCGAAGCACGGTGATCTGTTCCTTACTCGGAAACCGCATGATCCTCAGCCCCCTTCCGATGTCCGCTCTTAAAGGCACTGCTGCCCGTGAGGTTCTGCAAGAGAATCTTGCGACTCATTTTGTAGGCATTTCCGATCATGCCAAGACGCAGAAGGAAGCAGCGGAATGCATACTTTTCGTTGTCCACGATCTTCTCCTTTGCCGTGACGCGCTTCTGCGTCCGTGCCATCTCGCAGAGTTTGCTGATGAATGCGGCATACGCCTTTGCCGTCTCGTCGGTGATCGTGCCGTGCAGCCATGCAAAGGTGATGCGGTCACCCTCTAGCGTGTAGGTCGCTTCTCGGATGTCAAAGGCGTGACGAATGAGCCGTCCCTTGCTCCGAAGGAGCGCGTCCAGATTGTTCAGTGCGGTCTCCGTGAAGAGGCTGCGCGGGAGGCTGATGGAAAGGGTATCTTCGGAGGAGTCAGCTTCTGCATCTGCCGTTTCCGTCAAGGTGGAATCGTTCGCCGCTGTGTCCTCGCAAGGAGTCTCGCTCGTCGCCGTTTCCGCTGTGGTCGCCCACTTTGCCGCCGTGTCCCCGCAGGAAGTCTCGTCCTCCCTGCCCTCGGACATAAAGCCCGCTTCGCGCAGTGCCGTGCGCACACGCGCTACAGTCGCCTCGTCAGCCCCATCGTCGAAGCAAAGGCTGCCGTCCTTCGTAATCTCGAATGCGCCGATCTTGTAGGAAAATGTCGGTGCGCCGCAGTAGGCAGGCTTCGTGTCGAGCACCTTGCTGACTACCGCGACCATCGCCTTGCGCTCTTCCTTTTGGATGTTGTAATTGACCTTCATGGTGATTACCCCCTTCATGTACTTTGGTCATTACATTCATCACTCACGTGGGAAGAATTAACAAGCGGATTCTGTTGTATACACCGAATGCCCGAAATGTGCGATTCCCGTCAGCACATAGAACACACAGGGAAGTGCGACACCGTTGCCCCACATCTTATACTCTGCCGCACCCGAATGCGGATTCTTCAGCCATCTCCGAATCTGGGCATTGGTCTTTGGTTTCTTCCCGCCCGTGATTTTTCGGTGCGTCTCAAAGACCTCGCGCCAAAACGCCATCTCTTCCTCGGTGGGATTGTCGGTTTCAAGTTCCGTACACCATCCGTCGGGAAAGCCCTGCAAGCGTCCGCACTCGGTCGGTGTCAATCTCCGCACGGAATAGACGGGCTGATTCACGACCATCGGGTCTTTGAAGTCCCGCGCCATGAGCGTCGGGCATTTCTCCTTTGCAAAATGAGAGTGACAGCCCGTGGTCATGGCATAAACGGCATGACGGTCAGCAGTGTTGAGCGTGAAACTCACAGCCTCCGCGATACCGCTTCCCTGCGGACCGTTCTTCTCCTGCCGTCCGATCATCGAGCCTTGGATGGAGACGACCGCAACGCCGCCCTGACAGCACGCAGGATTCCCTCCGCTCCGGTCAATCGTCCGTGCCGTCTCCGCTTCGTAGATGCCCGAGGTCGGATTGTCTGATTTCATCGCATTGGATTGGAATGACGAGATTCCGTATGCCTGTACGTCCTTCAATACAAGCGGCTGATTGTTGCCGCCCGTACCGTAATGACGAGAGACCGTCGGCGCAACAGGAAGGGGACCGCTATACCGTGCGTCTGCTCCATGTGACTCGAATACGGCGGGTACTTTTCCCGCCCGAAGCGTCGGAGACTTCTCCTCCGCATAGCCGATGCTGCGGCTCTGTGCGGAATGTTCGGTACAGAAACCTGCACTTACCCGCCCGCCTGACGCATGAGTGCCATCCGCAAGCTCTCGGGCAGAGCCTTGCCACGCAGCGAAGCACGGCGCAAGATCCCCGCGCACGCTTTCGGTGTCAAATAGTATTTGTCCGGCACTTGATCCTCCAAAATCTGCGACAAGGTAGATTCTGCGCCGACGCTGTGGAACTCCCCAGCCCTGTGCGTCCATGAGCCGATACGCAACGCTCCATCCGTCTCCCATGAGAATGTCTGCGTATGCCCATCCACCTTTTTGAGGCAAAGGCACCTCGGGAGCCGCAGGTTCTTTGATGCGGACAATCTCCGTAAGGACAGATTGGAAGTCCCGTCCCCCGGAACTCGAGAATGCTCCCGCGACGTTTTCCCACACGATGAATCTCGGATATTTCCCATCCGTCCCCCTCCTCATTTCCCGAACGATACGAATAGCCTCGAAGAACAGTATGGACTCCTGCCCATGCAGCCCTTCCCTCCGTCCCGCGATGCTGAGATTCGTACAAGGAGAACCGAAGGTGATGATGTCCACAGGCTCGATCTCATCGCCGTGAATCCAATGGATGTCTCCAAGATGCTTGACGGAGGGAAGCCGCTTCGTGGTGACGCGAATCGGGAACGGCTCAACCTCCGATGCCCACTTCGGTTCTATGCCCGCAAAAACAGCACCGAGTGTGAATCCTCCGCTCCCGTCAAAGAGACTGCCGAGCGTGAGCGGCGTATGCGTATTCACGCGCTCCCTCATGCCGTCATACGTTCGAGCATCTTTCCCGTCATCCAGATCGCCCCGTCAATGACAAGCGGCAGGAAGATGCGGTCGCGGAATCTGCACCATCCCGTCTCCTTCTCCGCGCTCTCCTTCAGTGCCGCCGTGTACGCCGCAGACACCTCACGCGCTACGGGAAGCCCCTTCTCATGCAGCCAGAGGACGGTCGCTTCCTTCGCTTCCGTCCGCACGAAGTCCCCCACATGATTTTTCAGCTCATTTTGAATGTGTTCCAGTTTCATCTTCAACACGCTCCTTCATAGTCCGTTACCCCGCGTGCAATGGCGCGGGCAAATTCATCCTGCCGACTGCGAAGCAACTGCACATCGCCCGCATGGTCGATAAACGCAAGCTCCACAAGTACGGCGACCGCATCGGTGTTGCTTAGAACGTACAGCCCGTTGACACCGGGCTTTGCACCCTTCACGCCGCGATCCACAGTTCCGAGCGCATCCACAATCTGATTCTGGATACACTGTGCCAGCTTCTCCCCTGCGCTGCTTCCGTAGTAATGCCACGTTTCCGTCCCCTGCGCCACTCCATTACAAGCATTACAGTGGATGGAGATAAACACATCGACATCCGCACGATTGGAGGCCGAGACGACTTCATGCAGACTGTCCGACTGCAAACATCCAACAACCTCCACACCTGCGGCAGTGAGATACCCCGCCACAAGGTCTGTGACGTTCTTTGCCACATCACACTCACGGAGTCCATAGCCGCACGCGCCGGGGTCGGGATTCCCGTCCGGGGCATGACCTGCGTTTAAAAAAACTTTCATTGTGCTGCCTCCTTCGATGTCGGCACGTCCGCATACGGAATGCGCTCACCGTCACGTTCTAAAAACACATCTTCGGCATTGCCGTCCTTGCTCTGGATGTATCGCTCGACGGCAACATCCACGAACTTCGGCTCAACCTCCACACCGTAGCAGATACGCCCCAACTGGTCGCAAGCGATGAGCGTTGATGCCGAGCCGAGGAATCCGTCAAGAACGACAACGTTTGTCTGCGTACACTGCTTGATGAGATACGCAATGAGCGGCACGGGCTTCGAGGACGGATGTCCGCAGCCGTCCTTCTTCGAGTCCTTGATACGGTCGAATGCAAAGACAGTGGTCTGCTTCTGGTCGCCATACCACCTATGTCTGCCATCCTTACGCCATCCCCAGATAATCGGCTCGTGGATGTACTTCCAATCCGTGCGTGTGAGGACGAGACGGTCTTTCTTCCACACCAGTCTCGCACCAACTTTAAAGCCCGCATCCTCATAAGCGTCATGAAAGATGCGGGCTTTTGCTGTTGCGTAGAAAACATAGATGGATGCGTCCGTCGCCATTGCCGAGTGAAAGGCGGTAAAAGCGGATTTCAGGAACTCGTAAGCGTCCTTGTCATTCAGATCGTCATTCTTGATTTTCCCCGATGTACTTTCGAGTTGGATCATGTATGGGGGATCCGTGCAGACGAGATTTACCTTTTCCTCGCCGAGCAGCCGCTCGTATGTTTCCGGCAGCGTGGAGTCGCCGCAGATAACACGATGCTTTCCGAGATACCAGACATCACCAGAGCGAGAGACGCAAGGTCTCTGAAGCTCTGCTTCCACATCAAAGTCATCTTCCTGCGCTTCACCATCATCCAGTGAGAGCAGGTCTGCGATTTCGGACTCGTCAAAGCCCGTGAGCGAGATATCGAAGTCCATCCCCTGCAGGGCTTCCATCTCAACGCGCAGCATATCTTCGTCCCAACCTGCGTCAAGTGTGAAACGGTTGTCTGCGAGAATATAGGCTTTCTTTTGCGCTTCCGTCAGATGATCGACGAATACGCATGGAACTTGCTCGATGTTCTCTGCCCGCGCAGCCATAACGCGCCTGTGTCCTGCGAGGATGCCGTAGTCCTTGTCAATGATGACGGGACTCACGAATCCGAACTCCCGCAGACTGCCGCGCAGCTTGTTGATCTGCTCGGGCGAATGCGTCCGTGCGTTGTTGGCATATGGCACGAGTTTACTGATCGGAACGCGCTTCATCTCCGATGTTGTTTTGTT
>NZ_CP016201.1:2145773-2148887 GCF_001683335.1 Selenomonas sp. oral taxon 126 | reverse complement strand
TTCATCTCCGATGTTGTTTTGTTCAAATGACTTCCCTCCTTCTTAACCAAGCAGGATTTTCTAGGACTACCGCCGAATTGACTTGTATGGGTTACTCTCGTGAAAGGATTGATATCAGATGCTAAACAAAATGATCATTCAATGTATCCGTTTTCTCTCCATCCTCATCTGTATCCCGTCATTTTCCTATGCCGCAGAATCCCCTGCAATCAATAACCCCGGTGCTCGAGTTATCATGAACGCAGAGATGGTTTCAATCAACAATCGCTTTCCCACACTTTCTTTTGTTAGTATAGGATTAGGTGAGCATATAAATTTGCTAGATGCAGAATATCTTCTTGGAAAAGCAGTGAATTCATCCGGTCCTATTCAGGTGGGAAGAACCAGAGTTGAACAAATTACGTTCACCTACGGTGCGATCACGACAATAGATAATCATATAAGCACCATCAAGGTGTACCCCAGAATAATTAATGGAAAAGATAAAAGTGCTGACATTTCATATGGATTTGGAGGAGTTGGTCGGGCAGAAACCGAAATAAAAAAATGTGTGGCCCCCCAAATAAAATAGTTCAAAACGATACATCTGTAAAAACCCTAGTTTATACCAATACCGTAAACTATGTTCTGCTTGACTATAGATAGCAATACGGAAAAGGTTATATCCTATGAGATTGGATTCGAACAAGCAAAGTAGAATCTTTTACCTACCAGAAAAGAGGAGCCAACCCATGAAAAAGCTGATACTCTCTTTACTCACCATGTTTATGTTTTTTGTCATGACAGCATATGCCAGTCCCTACGACGGATATGACATTACGAATAAGCAACGGATATACAAGGAAGCTGCGGGAACAATTTCTGCTTTCCCAAAACAAGGCGACAAGATACAAGACAACTATATGTACGGGGACATGAATTATCCTCTCGTAGGGCTTACTACATACGGACCTATTTTTTTGGATAAGACAAGCTGTAAGTATGATCTCTCAGATGGTGTGGCGATTATCTCTTGTCTGGTCTATTACGGCTCGGGTGGTGCTGATGGGCATGGAAATGCTGCCAAGCACTCTCCCATGATCATTCGTTTCAGCACATACAAGACAGATAAAAGGATCATAAAATTCTTGAGTGCTGTTTCTCCAAATACCGGAAAAAATGGTACAGAAGGCACATATCAATATGACAACGGCTTTTTGAATGGGCTGTTCTGGTATTGTGCCGGTGTCCTTGATCTGAGCCAGTATCTCGATTAACCGGTACTAAAAATACGGAGCATCTATCTATGAATGGATGCTTCTTTTATTTTCTCGAACGCAGTAGCCGTTCCATCCGATCCTCCTGCGAAGAGCCGCTGAATGTGGTGGTACAGTTCTGCTTTACGATGTCGAAAATCTCATACCAGAGCAGATTGGACTGTTTCTGGAATGCCTGCCCCATCTGAACAAAGGGGCTTGCAATCGCCCCTCCTGTGGTCGGATGCTTGCCGATGAGTCCGTATTGACTCATTGCCTCCTCGCACTGGATGAAGCGGGCAAATGCCTGTGCATAGCTTTCAATCAGGCGGGGATTTACGAGACGCTCA
Organism: Selenomonas sp. oral taxon 126; assembly: GCF_001683335.1. Classification (GTDB taxonomy): domain Bacteria; phylum Bacillota; class Negativicutes; order Selenomonadales; family Selenomonadaceae; genus Centipeda. The sequence continues at coordinate 2,147,302 of NZ_CP016201.1, read as the reverse complement.
CAGCCACGCGCCTTCAGCCACAGCCATGTCTCGCGGAAAATCTCATCCGCACCGAGCGGCTTGCCGTTGCGCTGCCGTGCTGACAGGAACTCGCTCGGGGTCGGCATTTCCTCGCCGTAGAGATCGGCGGCATCCACAAGATCTGCACCGTCCAGTTCCGTCATGGGGAACTCCATGATGTGCGCCGTGCGCCCGCCGGCAATCTTGTCTGCCAGTGCTTCGGGTTTGTCTCCCGCCCGGATGCGCCGTCCACCGCGATTTGTACCGTCACGCGCCACCTTCTCGCCCCCCTTCCCTTAATACCCCGTTTGAACCGACGTTTTTGTGCGTACGCCCCCTCCCCGGTCAAGTAACGGCGCGGTTTTAGGGATTTGACCGCCCCCTAGGGGGCAAGAACGTGTTGCATTTGCTTCACTTTCGCGTTACAATAAGCAAAAGGAGGTTATCCATCATGTCCAAGACTGCAACAATCAATATGCGCATCGAACCGACAATCAAAGCGCAAGCTGAAACTGTTTTTTCCAGTTTCGGTATCTCCGTGACCGACGCCATTAACATCTTTCTGCACGCATCCATCATGGAGGGAGGCTTTCCCTTCCAACCGAAACAGCCCCGTTATAATAAGGAAACACTTCTTGCCATGCAGGAAGCACGCGACATCATGGATGGCAAAATCGAGCCGAAGCGCTATCCGTCGCTGTCCGCACTGATGGATGATTTGGATGCGGAGGATGCCCATGCTTGATCTCGTCACCACCACGCAGTTCCGCAAGGATTTAAAGAAGCTGCGTAAACGTGGAGCAGATATGCAAAAACTGGATGATGTCCTGCAAATGCTCTGCGCGGAAAAACAACTCCCCGAAAGGTATCGGGATCATGCTCTGGTTGGCGATTACATTGGTTTTCGTGAATGCCACATCATGCCGGACTGGTTACTTGTGTACGCCATCGACAAAGGAAAGCTGATTCTGACCGCTTCCCGCACGGGCTCGCATAGCGATCTCTTCTAGGGGCTGTTGCACGAAGGCAAATTTGTCTTCGTACAGCAGCCCTCTTTTCATGTAAGCGCATCATTTTCGTAAAAGCCCAGCGAAAAAGACAAGATCCACTAAAACAGGGCAGAGGAACAAGGGCGATCCCTGTATTCGCCCTTGTTCCTCTGCCCTTATTTGTTTTTCTGTCCCGTGTCCTATCCAGCTTCCTTGAGCGCAATAAGATGCCGCCCCACCGTGTTCCGCTGTATCTTTTCGTGCAACCGCAAGACATTGTGAGCAAGTGCCAGCAGGATTGCTTCTCCTAAGACGCTCTCTTGTCCCCGCGTCAGAAACCGTCGGAATCCGAAGTTCTCCTTGATCTGTGCAAATGCTCCCTCTACCTGTATGCTCCGGTTCATCCGCAGGAGGATTCCCTCCGTGCTGCGTATCCGTGCCAGATTTTCCTCCCGCTCCCGCTGAAAGACTTTGCTCACTTCCAACCGTTTTACCCGCTCCTGAAGCGGTATCTTGCTGTGGTTGCCGTGGATGCACTGC
>NZ_CP016201.1:2119458-2144801 GCF_001683335.1 Selenomonas sp. oral taxon 126 | reverse complement strand
TGGAAGCTCAAAAAGAGCGCCGTAAGATCCATCTGGTGGATGCAGTGGCGCAGGAGACGGACGGGATCGTCCCGTTCGATTTGAAATTCAAAATTGAGGGGGAGGCTGACTTGAAATGAGCCTCCGAAGGATGTATAATCCTTGTGTAAAATTTGGTTGTTCATACCCTTATTTTACGCCAGTTCTCGGTGTTTGAAAACACCGGGAACTGTTTTTTTGCAACAAAATTGAGGCTGCTGCACGAGCGTTTCGTGCAACAGCCCCGTTTTATCCTATCATAATATATATAATGAGTTATCAACTATCGAACAAGTAATAAAGTTGTTTATATTATGATGTTGTATAAATAAAGTTGACAACTTCTTCGCAAGGATTTTAGATAAAGTAAAAGAGGAGAAGGAGAGGTCAAAATGGCAGCAAACAGGCAATACGATCACGAATTTAAGGTGCAGGCAATCAAACTGGCGCAGGAAATCGGTCAAGCGAAAGCCGCCAAAGAGCTAGGAATTTCCAAGAACACGATGTATACATGGACACGCGCACAACGTCTTGGATATTTGAATCTTTGGTGCGGCACGCAAACACCGCAGAGTGCCCTGAGCTTGCATGAGGAACTCGTACAGCTGCGCGCCCGGCTCAAGGCACAGGATAAGGAAATTCGACGTTTGAAGAAAGAGAATGACTTTCTGGAAGAAGCAAGCGCTTTTTTCGCCGCGAGCCGTCTGAAGTCAACAAAAACGAACGTATGAAGTTGATTGCGTTCAAGACAGCAGACGGCGCCCACAAAGGAAATATCAGTTTTTATTGCAGACTGCTCCATGTCACAAGACAGGGATTTTATCAGTATCCGGTAAGCAAAGACCGCCCATGGAAATATCAGGAGCTTGCCGATGCCATGATGCAGATCCATGCAGAGGATGAATGCAACGATACCTACGGAAGAATCCGCATGTATCAGGCACTCAAGAGCAAGCAGCCGGAGGGCATCCGTATTCCGAGTGAACGCACCGTTTACCGCATCATGGAAGAGATCGGCTTAAGTCATCGTCCCAATCATAAGCCGAACGGTATCACAAAAGCAGATCGGCAGGAACAGATGTCGGAGGATCTCCTGCACTGTGATTTTCATGCCGACACACCGCTTGCCAAGTGTGTCACTGACATGACAGAGATTCCGGCGTGTGATGGAAAACTCTATATTTCAGCACTCTTTGACTGCTATGACGCCGGTGTGCTCGGACTTTCTATGGATACGCATATGAGGGCTTCTCTGTGTGTGCGGATGCTGGATAACGCCATGATTTCCTACCCGATGCTCAGGGGAGCAATCCTGCACTCGGATCGTGGCAGCCAGTACACGAGTCAGCTGTATCGGGAGGCAATCAAAAACTATGGGATTCGTCAAAGCATGAACAGTGCCGGTGGCCGCTGTCATGATAACGCGCGTTGTGAGAGTATGTGAGCACGCATGAAGTCGGAGCTTCTCTATGGACGCTATGACACAAAGAAAATGACAACACAAGAGTTGAAGGTTCTGGTTTGGCGATATTTCATGAGCTATTGGAACAACCGCCGGATCTGTTCCGCAAACGGCGGACTTCCTCCGATGGTGAAACGTCGACAGTTCTATGACTCCATTGCCGCAACCACTTAAACGTTCGTTCCCTTGTGAGAAATTTGTCAACTGTTCTTGACAATATCATAATCCATTGCACGAGCAAAAACCTTAATCGATCAGTCTCTTAGCAAGAAGTGCGGTCACACTCCGCTCTGGACACATTTCGATCATCCATATAATATTTGTGCTTTCGTGAAAAGAACGACCGAGTTTCTCCGCTTGTCCACATACTTCGTACAGTGAAAGCTACTCATCCCCTCGAAAGATCAACAAAACGCCCTGTACTTCTACATCTTTTGCGGATAATTCTTCCTGCGGAAACAGATTTTTTTCGATATGCAGAGAATATTGCTCTGCTGCGATGCAAATACCTTGATAACATCATCGCAGTCAATGTCAATAATTTGAGAATCCGTGAGCATCTGCCATCCAATGACGCGAATAAACTCTTTTGCGGCATCCACATTGGCAAAACAAAAGACTGCAGGATGACATACGACCTCACCCGGCTCCCTCTTCTGCAGAGAAAAGAGCGGTCGCACGCATTCGGCCAGTTGTTCCTCGCTGTTTGTCCGATAAACAAGCACCATATCCTGCTTTTTGAGCATTTCAGCAGGAATCTCTGCCACGGATACATCTGCCGTCAAGAAGATTCGCCAAACCCAAATACCATCTTCGCTATGAGCCGAAAAATCCCCCTCTTCGTATTTTTCTGTCCCTCGACAAAAAAACTTGACAGGAATACCGCATTCGATCTCACGGGTCTCCTGATGAGGAGTGTATTCGCTCAATGACGACAGTAAATCATCATGCTTGCACGCAATTCTAAGCTCGCGCGCACTCTCGTAGACTCGCATGTTCGCTCTCTCCTCACCAAGTTGATTTCCTGCATACAAATAGAGCCGACTCAATGCACTGTCCTTTGGGCACTATAATTTTTAGGACATGGGCTGTACGATAAAAACAAGTATTTCGTTCTCATCACACACCTCAATCTGCCATAGAACATTGACCCCATCTGCAAAACAACCGGCGATGGCTTCCGATTTTCCATCACATCGAACATGGAAAGTTCTCTTGAGCCTCTGAAAATCAGCTGTACCCCCTGTGCTGCTCCATGCCGATCCGGCAGCTCCTCTAACGGGAGAAATTCTCCCGAGATCCACCGCAGATTCCCTTTTGTCGATGCAAGAAGCGGTAAAACATCGTCCCATGTCGCACCAACCACCTGAGATTGACGCGGTGCCCATAAGCCTGACCCACAAATATAAGCCTTCGCAGAATCGGCATCCGTGAAACAAAGGACGGCAGGCATGGCGCATCGGTCGCCGGCATTCTCCTGCAGCGCGATCAAGCGCTCTGCACGAGCGATAAAGTTTTCCTCAGAATCCGTGCGATAGACACAAAGGACATCCTGCTCTTTTAGCACCGCTGCCGGCAAGTCTTTTACCTGTACGTCCGAAAGCAACACGGTATTTCGCCGAAAGCAATCTACAGGAGGCACAGGAAACGGCGCGGACGCTCGAAGTATCTGCTGTCGGTAGAAGCAGCTGTGTGCAAGGGGGACGAATATCTTCCCGTACGTCTCGTCTTCGTCCGCAACCGCAACAACCGGAAGGACTGGCTTGTACTTGTGACAACGGATCTGAGCCTTACGGAGGAGGAAGTGATCCGTATTTATGGGAAGCGCTGGGGGATCGAGGTGTTCTTCAAAGCATGCAAGAGCTATCTGCGCTTGGAGAAGGACTGCCGCGCACTCTCGTACGATGCCATGACGGCGCATGTATCCGTTGTGTTCGTGCGGTACATGTTTCTGGCGGTGGAGCAACGCGAGTCCAAGGATGACCGAAGCATAGGGGAGCTGTTCTACCTGTCTGTGGATGAGCTTCCTGATGTCTGTATTGCACAGGCTCTACGGCTTCTGGTGTCTCTCTTTGCCAAGCGTCTACAAGAACATTCGATGTGTGATGAGGCGGAGATACAGGAGCTGCTGGAAGTTTTCCTGTCCGAGCTGCCGTCGCTGCTGTCACAAAAGCTGCGAGAATGTGCATGACGGATGTGTTTTTTCAGTCACAAACCTATGGTTTTCAATGCTTGACATGTGTTTTTGATATGCGAAGTTTGAGTAAAAGACCTTGAAACGCTCTACATCCTTAGAAATGTAAAGGCTTCAAGGTTTTTTGCATTTATGAATTATTCTATAAAGTACTTCATCGAGGTTTTCTTCCACTCCCGCTTGGTGTAGAGCATACGACGGTCGTCGATGCCCGTGGCGGCTGCGAGCTCCTCTGCGATGTCCTCGCACTCGGCGCGGCTGTAGCCGTGGATCATCGTATAGAGGTTATACTGCCAGTCTGCTTCGCGGTTGCGGTCATAGCAGTGCGAGACACGCGGGTGCTCCGCCATGCGCTTTGCCACCTCGTCAACGCGCGCATCGGGCACGTTCCAGACGCAGAGTGAGTTCGCCGTAAAGCCCACCTCGCGATGGCGCAGGACGGCGCCCATCTTGCGGATCTTCTTGTCCTCACGCATGGCAGAAATGCGCGCGAGCAGCTCCTCCTCCGTGATGCCGATCTCCGCCGCGAGTTCCTTGTACGGCTCTGCAACGAGTGGGAATTCCCCCTGCAGCAGGCGCACGATCTTCTTGTCGATCTCCTCGATCTCGATTTCTTCTGTCATCGTATTTCTGTACCTTCCCACGGCTATGCGAGTTTGAACTGGACGTTGATCTTATAGCGCTTGTTCGCACGCAGGCTCATCAGCTGCTCGACGCCCGGCAGCGCCGCGACATCGGCGAGAATCTTCTCCTCTGCGCTGCGCGACGGACTCAGGAGCGTGAACCAGAGGTTGTACCGCCCCTCGCGCTCGTAGTTGTGCGTCGCGCCCGCATAGCGATTGATGACCTGCGCTACATTCGGAATATGTCCTTCTGCAACGCGCAGGGCGATCAATGTACCGCGATAGCCGAGCTGTTCAGAGTTGAAGAAGGTGCCGATGCGGCGCAGATACCCCTCCCGTTTTAGCTCCTCCAAGCGACTCAGTACATGCTCCTCCGTTGTCTCGAGCATCTCTCCCAAACGCGCAAACGGCCGCGAACACACGGGCAGGTTTCCCTGCACGAGGTTCAGCAGCCGTTTGTCAAAATCTGTCAGTGCGGTCATCTGAAACTCCCCCATCATACACAGCACGGCTCTCCTCTGCACCCACAGATTCCGCCTTGCTCAGGGGCTTGGCGCGCACACAGCATATGCATCCGCGCTTGGGGCACAAAAGATGAACCGAATTCATTTCTTTCTGTGCCTATTCTACCAGATATTCTGCCATCACGTCAAGTAAATCTGAACGCCCTTCATTTTTTGGAGAGGCATAGGGCAGGATGGTCAGCTCGGGCACGCCGAGCTTTTTTTGAATCGCCGCAATCTGTGCATTGCGTGCGTTCTTGCCGATTTTATCCGCCTTCGTGGCGATGACGAGCACGGGGATGTCATGCTCCACGAGCCACGAGAACATACGGCAGTCGGACTCCATCGGTATGTGACGGATGTCGAGCAGGAGGCAGACGAAGCGCAGCTCCTCGGCATGGAGGAAATACTCCTCGATAAACTTCGCCCACGTCTTGCGGCTCTCGCGCCCTACCTTTGCATAGCCGTAGCCCGGCAGATCGACGAGGTGAACGGGATGCCGCTCCTCTCCCCCATCGATCCGCAGGAGCAGCTCATAGAAATTGATGGTCTGCGTCTTGCCCGGCTTCGAGGAGACGCGCGCAAGCTGACGAATGCGCGTCAGCGAGTTGATGAGGGAGGATTTCCCGACGTTGGAGCGTCCGATGAAGGCGACGGCGGGGCGGCGTTCCTCGGGGTACTGATCGCGCCGCACGGCGGAGGCGAGATAGGTCGCCTTCGTAATCACAACATGTTCGGTCAAAACACACCTCCACGTTAATTATAGAGGGCGACCCGCAGCACCTCGTCCATATGCGCCACGGGCACGAACTCGAGGGAGGAGCGTACGGCGTCGGGGATGTCCTCGATGTCGCGCTCGTTCTCCTGCGGCAGGACGATGGTCTTGACCCCCTCGCGATAGGCGGCGAGGGTCTTTTCCTTCAGTCCGCCGATGGGCAGGACGTTCCCGCGCAGTGTGATCTCCCCCGTCATGGCGACATCGGAGCGCACCTTGCGCCCCGTGAGCGCGGAAATCATCGCCGTCGCCATCGTGATGCCGGCGGACGGACCGTCCTTCGGGATCGCGCCCTCGGGCAGGTGGATGTGGATGTCGTCCTTCTCATAGAAGTCCTCGGCGAGATGGAGCGCATCCGCACGGCTGCGCACATAGGAGAGCGCTGCCTGCGCGGACTCCTGCATGACATCGCCGAGCTGTCCCGTGAGGATGAGCTTGCCCTTGCCGCGCAGGATGTTGACCTCCGTGCGCAGGACATCGCCGCCGACCTCCGTCCATGCAAGTCCCGTCACAACGCCGACCAGCGGCTTCTTCTCCTGCTTTGCGGCATGGTACTTCGGACGCTCGAGGAAGTCCGTGAGATTCGCCTTCGTCACGGCGATCGGCGGCTTCTCATCGGCGACAATCCTGCGCGCCGCCTTGCGGCAGATCTGCCCGATGACGCGCTCGAGCTCACGTACACCCGCCTCGCGTGTATAGGAGCGGATGATCTCCGCCCAGACGCCCGCGCTAATGCGGATATCCTTCGCCTTGAGCCCGTTCTGCGTGCGCTGACGCGGCAAGAGATGACGGCGCGCAATCTCGATCTTTTCCAGTTCGGTATAGCTCGAGAGGTTCAGAATCTCCATGCGGTCGCGCAGCGGCGCCGGAATCTTGGAGGGATTGTTCGCCGTCACAATCCAGAAGACGCGCGAGAGATCAAAGGGCAGCTCGACGAAGTGGTCGCTGAACGTACAGTTTTGTGCAGGATCCAGCACCTCGAGGAGCGCTGCAGAGGGGTCACCGTGGAAGTCCATCGCAATCTTGTCAACCTCATCCAGCAAAAAGACGGGATTGCGTGTGCCCGCGCGGCGGATGCCCTCGAGAATGCGCCCCGGCATTGCACCGACGTAGGTGCGCCTGTGTCCGCGAATCTCCGCCTCGTCACGGATGCCGCCGAGCGAAATGCGGATGAATTTGCGCCCCATCGCACCCGCAATCGACGCACCAAGCGAGGTCTTGCCGACGCCGGGCGCACCGACGAGGCAGAGGATCGGCGCATTCTGCTCGGGTGCAAGCCGCCGAACGGCGAGGTAGTCGAGGATGCGCTCCTTGATCTTTTCGAGTCCGTAGTGGTCGTGCTCCAAGACCTCCGCAGCCTCCGTCATGTCGACGTGCTCCTCCGTCATCTCCGACCACGGCAGTTCGATAAGCACGTCGAGGTAGTTGCGGATAACGCCCACCTCGGCGCTCATCGACGGGCTCATGTCCAGACGGTGAATCTCGCGCTCGATTGCCTCACGCACGGCATCGGGAAACTCCTTCGACGCAAGTGCCTCGCGATAGCGATCGACCTCAGCTGCCTTGTCCTCATCATCGCCGAGCTCCTTGCGGATCGCCTTGATCTGCTCGCGCAGGTAGAAGTCGCGCTGCACCTTGTCCATCTGCTTGCGCACGCGGCGGTTGATCTCGCTCTCGATGCCCATGATGTCAAGCTCGTGCATGAGTGCCTGGTAGAGACGTTCAAGGCGTGCGCGCACGTTAATCGCGGCAAGGATTTCCTGCCGCACATCATGCTTCAGGCTCAGATGACTCGCAATGATGTCCGCCAGCCGCCCCATATCCTCCATGATGGAGATCGAGACAAGCGCCTCGGGTGGAATCTTGTGTGAGAGCTTCACCCACTCCTCGAACTTGCTCGTGACACCGTGGACGAGCGCCTCCATATCCTTCGTCTGCACCCCATCCTCCGGCTCGTCGATCACGCGCACATCCGCCTCGGCATACTTCTCTCCCTCGCGGATGGAAAGGATCTCGGCGCGCTTCTGCCCATCGACAAGGATGCGCAGGACGCCCTCGGGCATGCGCAGGAACTGTCGAATCTCGGCAACGGCGCCAACCTCGTAGAGATCTGCCGCCGTCGGATCATCGCACTCCGGATCGCGCTGCGAGACGACGAGGATGCGGCTGTCGCCTGCAATCGCGCTCTCAATCGCGGCGACCGAGCGATCGCGCCCGACGTCGAGGTTGACCATCATATGCGGATAGAGGACAAGACCGCGTAGCGGGAGCAGCGGAAGTGTTTCTTTCTCGGACATCGTATTTCCTTCCATGTATATAATGAAAAAAGGAGCGCCGCAGTGCAGAGCTCCTTTCGTGTAAGACCATTTTAGGGAATCACTGATAAAATGAAGTCCGTCAGATTGGCGTAGATTTTTTCGTCCGAACTAGGAGGCAAACCGGACGCAGAGTGGTGCTCTGTGGAGGATTTGCCGACGAAGTGCGGGCAAAAAAGATGCGCTAAGATGGCGGTGCTGAATTTATCAGTGATTCCTTAGTTTGCGGCTGCCATCTTCGCCGTGCCGGCTCCGTCAATCGTCAGGATGGGGTCACTGTGGTTTGCAATGACCTCCTTCGTGACCTGACACGCCGTCACGCCTTGGATCGACGGCACTTCGTACATGACGTTCCGCATGATGCCCTCGATGATGGAGCGCAGTCCGCGCGCGCCCGTCTTGTGCGTGAGTGCTTCCTTTGCGATGAGGTGAAGCGCCTCGTCCTCGAACGTGAGCCGCACGCCGTCGAGCTCCAAGAGCTTCTGGAACTGCTTTACGAGCGCATTCTTCGGCTCGGTCAGGATACGTACGAGCGCTGCCTCGTCGAGCGAGTTCAGCGTCACGACAACGGGCAGACGCCCGATGAACTCGGGGATCAGACCATTCTTCATCAGATCCTCGGGAATGACCTTGCTGAGGGATTCGCCGACGGAGACGCGTTTTTTCGAGCGCACCTCTGCGCCAAAGCCCATCTGCTTCTTGCCGAGACGCGACTCGATGATCTCCTCGATCCCGTCGAATGCGCCGCCGCAGATGAAGAGGATGTTCGTCGTATCGATCTGCAGCAATTCCTGCTGCGGATGCTTGCGGCCGCCCTGCGGCGGCACGGATGCCGTCGTGCCCTCGAGAATCTTGAGGAGCGCCTGCTGGACGCCCTCGCCCGACACATCGCGCGTGATGGAGGGATTCTCCGACTTGCGTGCAATCTTGTCGATCTCGTCGATGTAGATGATACCGCGCTGCGCCTTTTCGATATCGTAGTCCGCCGCCTGAATCAGCTTCAGCAGGATGTTCTCGACATCCTCACCGACATACCCCGCCTCCGTGAGGGAGGTCGCGTCGGCGATGGCGAACGGGACGTTCAGGATGCGCGCGAGGGTCTGGGCGAGCAGTGTCTTGCCGCTGCCCGTGGGACCGAGCATGAGGATGTTGGACTTGCGCAGTTCGACATCCTCGTTCTTCCCCTGCCCGACATTGATGCGCTTGTAGTGGTTGTAGACCGCGACGGACAGGGACTTCTTCGCCTCGTCCTGACCGATGACGTACTGATCGAGAATGTGGCGGATTTCCTTCGGTTTCGGAACATCCTTGAGTCCGACCTCAGCGTCTTCGCTGAACTCCTCTGCAATGATCTCATTGCAGAGCTCGATACATTCATCGCAGATATAGACACCGGGACCTGCTACGAGCTTGCGCACCTGCTCCTGCGTCTTGCCGCAGAACGAGCACTTGAGCTGCCCCTTGTCTTCCTCTCCAAATTTCATCGCGTCACCCCCCCTCAGGCATTCTTCTCTGTGGAGGCAGCCTTGGGACGGGTAACAACCTCGTCGATCAGCCCATATGCCTTGGCTTCCTCTGCCGACATAAAGTTGTCTCGCTCCGTATCGACGTTGATCTTCTCGGGATCCTGCCCCGTATGGTGCGCGAGAATATTGTTGCCGACCTCACGCAGGCGCAGGATCTCCTTCGCCTGGATCTGGATATCGGTCGACTGTCCCTGTGCGCCGCCGAGCGGCTGATGGATCATGATGCGTGCATGCGGGAGCGCATAGCGTTTCCCCGCTGCGCCCGCCGTCAAGAGGATGGAGCCCATGCTCGCCGCCTGCCCGATGCAGATCGTCGAGACATCGGGTTTGATGTACTGCATCGTGTCATAGATGGCAAGACCTGCCGTCACGACACCGCCCGGGCTGTTGATGTAGAGGTGGATGTCCTTGTCCGGATCCTCGGACTCGAGGAAGAGCAGCTGCGCCACAACGACGTTTGCCACGCTGTCGTCTATCGGTCCACCCAGAAAGATGATGCGTTCCTTGAGCAGCCGGGAGTATATGTCATAGGCACGCTCCCCGCGGCTTGAGTTCTCCACCACCATTGGTACATAATAACTCATACGTTCCTCCCCACAGGGGATCCCTTATGCCGTGATATTGTCCACGATGAACTGCGCCGTCTTCTTGCGCAGCACAGTCGCGGCGAGGTCACTGACACGCCCCTGCTCCTTGATGATCTTCTGAACCTGCTTGGGCGTTGCACCGTAGGACAGCGCCATCGCATAGACCTCCTGATCGAGATCCCTTCCCTCGACCTTGATCCCCTCGGCCTTTGCGACCTCCTCAAGCATGAGATCCGTGCGGACGTTCTTCTCCGCCGTCTCACGGTACTCGTCGCGAATGCGCGCCATATCGAGACCCGCGTACTGGAGATACTGCTCGAGGCTCATTCCCTGCTGCTCGAGACGCATCGCCATCTCCTGAATCATCGCCGTGATACGGTTCTCGACCATGACGGGCGGAATCTCCATCGTGCAGTTGTCCGTCGCCATGTCAATTGCCTTCGTGCGGCGCTCTGTCTCCGCCTGACGCTCCGCGCCCGCCTGAAGGTTCTTGCGGATATCCTCGCGCAGCTCTGCCATCGTCTCGAACTTGCTCGCCTTCTTTGCGAACTCATCGTTCAGCTCGGGCAGCTCACGCGACTTGATGCTGCGGATTGTGCACTTGAACATCGCGGGCTTGCCCTTGAGGTTCTCTGCGTGGTACTCCTCGGGGAATGTGACGTTCACCTCGCGCTCCTCGCCGATCTTCGCGCCGATGAGCTGATCCTCGAAACCGGGAATGAAGCTGCCCGAGCCGATCTGCAGCGGGTAGTCCTCGCCCTTGCCGCCCTCAAACGCCTCGCCGTCAACGAAGCCCTCGAAGTCGAGCGTCACAAAGTCATCCTTCTTGACCTCGGCGTCTGCCGGTGCGTCCACGAGTGTGCCCTGATGCTGACGCATGCCCTCGATCTGGCGGTCGATATCCTCGTCGGATACGGAGACTTCCGGCTTCTCCACCGTCAGCCCCTTGTAGTCGCCGAGCGTGACCTCAGGACGCTGCGTGAACTTCGCCGTAAAGACGACATCCTTGCCCTCCTCGAGGGTCACGATGTCGATCTCGGGACGTGTCACAGGCTCCATGTCCTGCTCCGTCAGCGCATCCTCGAACGCCTGCTGTGCAACGCCCTCGAATGCCTCCTGCAAAATCGCGTCCTTGCCGACAAAATTCTCAACGATCTTGCGCGGTGCCTTGCCCTTGCGGAATCCGGGGATGTTGACGCGCCCCGAGATGCGCTTTGCCGCGCCATCCGTCGCCTTCTCCAGCTTTGCCTGCTCAACTTCAATCGTCAGAGTGACCTCGCGGTTCTCACCATGCTCTGCCGTAACCTTCATTGTATGAAACAACCTCCTGCTATTTTCCTATGGAAACGCCGCATTTCCCGGTGCTTCCCGATGTGCGGACACGCAAAGAGCGCAACGTCCGCGATTCTATCTGTATGGTATCACAAAAACGCCAAAATGACAAGATAACTTATTTCAATAGCTCCGTCATGCGCGGGAGCGGCTCTGAGAGATCCATATGCCCCGAGAGCGTCTCCACGGGCGCGCCGTCGATGAGGATCTGCACCTTCTGCACCTCGGGGAAGTCCGTGAGCGTGTTCACAATTGAACCGACGAGCATTTCCTCACCCGTCGAGCCTCCGCTGAAATTCTCCTGCATCTCCTTCGAGAAATCTGCCGTTGCAACGCCGTCCTTCACTGTGACACTGCGCAGCTTCGCCTTCTTCGGGATGACGGTCGTCTGCCCCTTCTCCTTCGTGCCCGTGAGGAGTGACTTCAGCGCCGCCGTGTACTTGTCGTCCTTCTCCGTGTTCACCGTGCGGCTGACGGCGATCAGCCCCGTCCCGTCACTGCGCGCATAGTAGACGTTCACCTTGACCTCCTTCGGCACTGTTGCCGCAGGTGTCTCTTTGGGCGCTGCCTGCTCTGTCTTCGCAGCATCTCCGGTTTGCGCCTTCTGCTCATCCGCGCAGCCTGCCCCGAGGGCGATCAGTGCTGCACAGGAAAGCGAAGCGAGTGTGTAGACAATCGTTTTCCGTTGCATCAACATCACTTTTCTTCTCCTCTCTCATTGAAATAACGTGCAATGGCATGAAAGAGTGCCTGTGCCATCTGCTCCTGATAATCCGCATCTGCAAGCAGTGCTTCCTCGTCCGGGTTCGAGAGAAAGCCGAGTTCCACGAGGGAGGCGGGGATCTCCGTATGCCGCAGGAGATAGAATCTCGCGTATTTGACACCGCGATTGAAAAGTCCGCCCGCAGCGGCAAGCTCCTCATTGAGGAGGGTCGCAAAGTGCTCGTCTGCGTCCGTCTTCGGGTAGTAGTAGGTCTCCATGCCGTGTGCCTCGGGGTTCGTAAACGCGTTGCAGTGCACGGAGAGGAATAGTTCTGCCGACGGATGCGCAAGACTCACATCCACACGTGCCTGCAGTTCCCCCGCATCGGTGCTGCCCGCAGGACCGACATCCACGTCCTTCGTGCGCGTCATGACGACCTCTGCACCTGCGCCGCGCAGGAGCTGCTCCGTACGCAGGGAAACGGCAAGTGCCACATCCTTTTCGCGCACACCCGAGTAGCCGATCGCCCCCGTGTCGCTGCCCCCGTGTCCCGGGTCGAGGACGACGGTATGCCCGTGCAGATCAATTTGTTCCCCCACGCTCCCATCATCGGCAAAGATGTCGATGACGAGATATTCCTTCGTCTTTCCGCGCGCGTCGCCCGGCACGGTATAGATGCGATAGGCGTCCTCATGGAGGAGAGAAGATCCTGCCTTGATGCGCAGGACAGCCTGGCGCTTGCCCTCCGGCGTGACCGTAATCTGCTCGACAATCGCCCCTAACGGCGCATATTCCTTCGGAAATTTCTTATCGAGCTTCACATCCTCGAGTGCGAGGACGAGCTCGTTGTCACCGTGTTCAAGCGGAGCAAGCGCATAGGAGAGATCTGCGCGGTTCACACCGATCTGAATGCGCACGGCTGCACGCCCGTCGATCTCCACCTCCTGCGTCTCGATGCTCATGAGGCGGTGCGTCTTGCCTTTCGCCTCGCCCGTCCCTGCCAAAAAAGTACAGAAACAGACAAAAAGCGCTGCCACTGTGAGCAGCGTCCTTGCACATACATTCCACCGTATCAATGCCAATAACACCTCCGATTCATCCCTTCAGCAACTCTAATGCCTCGTCCTCAGCTGCCTCCGTGGCAGCTACGTCGCGTTCCATCGAAATCGTCAGATAATCTCCCTCGGAAATATCCGCAGGAAGAAACGCTTTGGGGAAATTGACCTTCTCCATCGCATCGCCGAGCAGCAGCACGGCGTACTTCCCCTCAAAGCGGTCAAGATAGGCGGAAATCATTGTTTCTCCCCCTTTTCCACGGAAATATCATAGGTCTTCCCGTCGCTCGTCACCGTGATCGTCCCATTCGCCGCCGTCACATAGACGGGAATGTCGAGCGCGTGGTATTTCTTCATCGTCTCCTTGTGCGGATGACCGTAGTCGTTGTTCACGCCGCAGGAGATGAGCGCAGCCTCGGGCCTTACGGCGCGCAGGAAGTCCGCCGTGGAGGAGGTCTTGCTGCCGTGATGCCCCGATTTCAGAATCGTGCTCTGCACGGGGCTTCCGCCCGCAAGGATTTCCTTTTCCTCCTTCTTCTCCGCATCGCCCGTCAGCATCATGGAGAAGTTGCCGTAGACCAGCCGTCCGACGACAGACTCGTTGTTCGGGTCGTGCTTGTAGCCCTTGACATTGCCCTCCTTCACGAGCTCTGCCGAGGGACCGAGCACCTCGAACACGGCACCGCCGCCGAGATCGACGCGGTCACCTGCAACCAGTCCCTTGCGCTCGATATGCTTGTCCTTGAGTTTTTTCACATAGCCGAGAAAGAGCTTCGAGGTCGAGGGCATGCCGTTGTCGTAGACCATGCCGACGGTGTATTCGTCAAGCAGGACATCCATGCCGCCGATGTGGTCGGCGTGCGGGTGAGTGAGGATGACAGTGTCGATCTTTTTCACGTCCGCCTTCTTCAGCTCGGCGCGCAGCTTGTCGCGCTCGTCCACATCGCTCGTATCCACGAGTACGGTCTTTTCAGGTGTCTGAATGAGGATGGAGTCCCCCTGCCCGATGTTCAGCACCTTGACCGTAATCGTTCCCTCTGCCGTTTGCCCGGCAGAGTTTGCAGGCGCAGTCGTCCCCATGCAGCCGCCAAGGAGCGGCGCACAGAAGAATATGAGCGCAGCGAGGGCGGATGTCGCCCACTTTTTGATGTTCATGGCAGCTCCTCCCTCGGAGATTACGAACGCAGCGCGAGATTGATGAGGAAGGCAATCGAGACCAGGTACATGATCCAGCTGACCTTCTTATACTGCCCCGCAAAGAGCTTCATGATCGTGTAACTGATAAAGCCGAATGCAAAGCCGTTTGCAATGCTCGAGGTGAGCGGCATCATGATGATCGTCAGAAACGCCGGCAGGGCATTCGTAAAGTCACCGAAGTCGATCTTGCCGACCTCGGACATGAGCAGCGCACCGACAAGGATGAGTGCGGGCGCTGTTGCAAATGCGGGCACAAGTCCGATCAGCGGCGTAAAGAGGAGAGCGGCAAGGAAGAGCACACCCGCTGCGAGCGCCGTGAGTCCCGTGCGACCGCCGGCGGCAATGCCCGCCGCACTCTCGATGTAGGATGTGACCGTGGACGTACCGAATACGGCAGACACCATCGTACCGACCGCATCCGTCGTCAACGCCTTGTCGATGTTCTCGATATGACCGTCGGACTTGACCATCTTCGCCTTCGTCGTGAGTCCGATGAGCGTGCCCATATTATCGAAGAGCTCGACGACCGTGAACGTAAAGATAATGGAGACAAGACCGTAGTTCCACGCGCCCGCGAGATCGAGCTGACCGAAGGTCTCCCCCATGTGCGGGAGCGAGGTGCTGATGATATCACCGATCCCCTGTGGCGCAGGCGTCATGCCAAGCACCATCGCGAGGATCGTGGTGACGAAAATGCCGATCAGGATCGAGCCGTGCACATTACGCGCCATGAGTGCCGCAGTAAAGAGCAGCCCGAAGAGGGAGAGCAGAGTCGTCGGCGCGGTCACATGACCGAGCGAGACATAGGTCGCCGAGTTCTCGACGATGAGCCCCGTCCCTTTGAGACCGATGAATGCAATAAATAGTCCGATGCCCACGCTGATTGCGAGTTTCAGATCACGCGGTACGGCATTGATGATTGCCTGTCGGATGCCGCCGACCGTCAGGATGAGGAAGAGCACGCCCGAGAAGAAAACCGCACCGAGCGCGACCGTCCAATGCAGCCCGAGAACGCCGCAGACATAGTAGGCAAAGAACGCGTTGAGTCCCATGCCCGGAGCGAGCGCAACGGGATAATTCGCAAACACGCCCATCGCCATGGAGGCGAGCGCCGCAATCCAGATCGTCGAGGCGATCGCCGCATCCTTCGGAATCCCCGCATCCGCGAGAATGTTCGGATTGACGAAAAGGATGTACGCCATCGCAATAAAGGTGGTCATGCCCGCAAGCAGCTCCGTGCGCACGGTCGAGCCCTTTTCGCGGATTTTGAAATACCGCTCGATAAAGGATGGCGGCGTTCCCTGCATCTCCATGTAAACATCTCCTTGAAAACGAAATAAAAATAAAAAAAGCCCGATAAAGGCTTAGGATAGAAATGGCGGAGTGGGAGAGATTCGAACTCTCGCAGCGGTTACCCACTCTAACGATTTAGCAAACCGTCCTCTTCAGCCTCTTGAGTACCACTCCATATTCACTTCTCGCGCTGTCTGCGACATGAGATATATTAACAGAACATATAGAACTTGTCAAGATAAAATTATGCAGCCGATCGCGCAGCATACAGAGCTGCATAGACCGCATATATGAAAAAGAGAAAGTTCCCTCTGCTCTGCCGCTCTTTCGCAGAAGCAAAGGAAACCTCCCCGCATGAATCATTTTGTTGAAACAGATCTCACCTGTCGTCCTTCTTCCCCTTGATAAATGCATCGAGAAGCTCATCATACAGACGGAGATGGCGCTTGATGATCGCAAAGCTCTCCTCATCTACAACGCCGGCGCTGTCATGTGCAACCTCCTTCATCCATTTTTGACCTTCTTCCAGAACGCCGCGATAGCCGAGCTTTTTCACCTTTTCGGTAAACATCTCATAGCTGGCATTTCCGTCCTCATCACGCAGCGCCAAGCCAAGATGGGAGAGAAATAATTGCCGCTCCAAGTGAGATAAATCTTTGATCGCTTCATACCATGCACGCTGCTCCTCCAACGGGGCATCCCGCGGCGGAAAATACACAACATGATCGGCATCAAAACGCCAACCAAAAAAACACCACTTATACTCTTCATCGGAAAGCCCGAGAGGATTCCCGACCTTCGGCTCTTTCTCCGCTGCCTTCTCCATCTGCTCGGACTGAACCGATGAAAGCACCGACGCAAAGTCGCCCGCATTATGTTTCTTTGCACCTTGCGTCTGATTCATCCGCCCAAGAACATCCGTTGACGTTTGCTCGATTCTCATGATCTTTTTCCTTTCATTTTTATATAACAATTTGTAGTTCCACTCTATTAAATATATCGTTTTTCACAAAAAAAAACCTTAAAAAATTTTTAGCAGACTGAATACTCTCTGCATGAGCCTCTCAATACGAGCACAGTGTATACCAATCAGTAATAGAACATATGAAAAACTTATATAGAAAGTTATTCTTTCTTCATTGTATATTGCTCTTTCTACAGATATAATAGATATACAAGAAAGGAATTACTGAATGGAACTTGCACAGCTAAAATATTTTCAGGTCATGGCAAACATCCGCCACTTTACGCGTGCGGCGCGTATGCTCGACGTGACCCAGCCTGCACTCAGCCGCTCGATGGCAAAGCTCGAAAGGGATCTGGATGTCCCCCTCTTCAAGCGCAATGAAGGCGAGATCGAACTGACGACGGAGGGAGAACGTCTCCTGCGTCGCGTGGATCGCATTCTGCGCGAGGTGGACAGTGCCCGAGAGGAAGCGAGCAGCGCGGGCGCGGAGGTCTCGCGGGAGTTTCGACTCTCCTTTATCCACTCGCTCGGCAGCTATGCCCTGCCTCATATCCTACAGGATTTTCGCGCAAACTATCCGGACATCCGCATCCAGCTCAATCAACAGGACTCCGCAACGCTCGCACAACAGGTTGCCGCAGGTGAAACGGATCTCTGCCTCTGCTCTACCCTACCTACGACAGAGTATAGCGCATGGGTCTATCTCTGGTCTGAGGAGCTCTTTGTCACCGTACCGCTCGGACACCCGTTTGCAGAACGCAAGAGCATCAATCTGAATGAGCTCGAAGATGAATCACTGATTGCGATGAAGAGCAGCTACAGTCTGCGTATCCTCGTCGATCAGTTCTTCGATCTTGCGGGCATTCATCCCGAGATCACCTTCGAGGGTGACGATGTGTCGACGATCTCGGGGCTGGTCGCCGCAGGTCTCGGCGTCAGCCTCCTGCCGAAGCTCGCGGGGGTCGAGCACCCCGAGTTGCGCTACATCCCAGTCTCGTTCCCGATCTGCAAGCGCGCGGTCGGTGTCGCGTGGAATACGCAGCGCCAGCTTCCACCTGCAGCCGTCTGTTTCCAACAGTTCCTGATCCGACGCTTTGACAATGCGGACGAAAAGATGGAGACAGTGTGACAAAAAGAACCCCGTGAAGGCGCAAATCTTCACGGGGTTTTGTTACAATATGCTCAGGGCTTCTTTTCAGGCGTGAGGCGACCAACACGCACGATTTCCGAAACCTGAACCTGATGGATCTTACCATTCACATCGGCAATAACGCTTGGCTGACCGTCGGTGATGCTGACACCGATGATCTTTCCCTCGTAGCTCTGCGTCTTCACCGTTCCATCGCTGTTCTTGAGAGGCTTTTTATCCTCGCCCATAACCACGCTGTTCCACTGGACGGGCTGACCGATCATGCCGCTCAACTGCCCAATGAGGACAGAAGAGTTGATGTTGTCGACAATCTTCGACACCTTCTCAAGCCCCTTGGAGACATTCGTCATCTGCTCGAGCGCCGAGAACTGCGCGAGCTGTGAGAGGTACTCACTGTTGTCCTGCGGGTCAAGTGGATCCTGATAGCGCATCTGCGTGACGAGCAGTTTCAGGAAAGCGTCCTTTCCAAGAGCGTCGTTCTTCTTGTCCTTCGCTTTCGCCTGATTCTGCGCCGCCTCGTAGTCGGACAGTTTCTGCACAACACCGCCGACGTTGATTGTATTCAGTGGATTTGAACTTGCCACGATATTTCCTCCTCTATCCGCTATACGCGATAGTCTACGCCATCCGTGGCAGCATTTCCGTTATTTTCTTCTGCCGTAATGGGAGTAAGCCCCTCGACCTCGTCGAGATAGTCGTCGGCATCCCCGCGTCCATAGTACGTCGTCTCCCCGCGATGGCTGCTACTCTGCTGCCACGCTTCCTGCCCCTGTCCCTGCGGCATCTGACCGTCCGCGAGACCTGTGTAGACACCAACGCGGTCAACCTTCAGCCCCTGATTGTTCAGCTCCTGCCGGAGCTGGACGAGGGAATTCTCGATCACGTTGCGAACCTGCGCATTGTCGCTGTGGAACGATGCCTGCACAGCACCGTCTCTGCCAACGGCGACACGCAGTGTCAGTTCGCCGAGATGCTCCGGCCGCAGACGAATGACCATCTGCGTATCTGTGAGCGTACGGAGAAGCCGTGCCTGCTCTACGATCTGACGCGGAATCTCATAGTCCGCCTGTGGACGCTGTGCCTCCTGTGCCGGGGCGGGAGAGGCTGCCTCCTGTACCGGAGCCGGCGTTGTCCCGGTCTGCGCCGCAATGGGCTGTGTGGGCTGCGGTGCAGTCTCTGTTGTACGCGTCGGCATCTCGAACGGAACCGCTGTCATGCGGGCAGGCTGCTGCGCCTCGCCCTGCTGCGCGGTCTGTTCCTGCTGCATCCCCTGTCCCGCCGCATCACCCTGCGCCATGTCGTGACGCATCGTACGCTGTGCGAGTACGGTGAGCGGATTGACCGTGCCGTCCTCCGTCGTCAGATTTTCTCCGACGAGCTCGGCTGCGGCGCGCCCCTCATTCTGAGGCTGCTCTGCCTGAGCTCTGAGGATCGGAGTAGCAATTTTCTCTGTCGCCGCCTGCAGGTTCTCTGTCTGTTCCTCAACAATGGGAGCAATATTTGCAGCATTGCGCGAGTCGTTCATCTCTGCCGCAGGAATCGAGCCCGTCGGAAGTGTCTCCACCGTGAGTACAGGTGCATTCTCGACCGTCGGTGCCGGCTCTGTATTGAGCGCGGCGCGCAGATGCGCGGGCAACGCGGAATCAAGCGCCGCGAGACGCATAATCGGCGCAGGGATATCCTGTGCCACGGTTTCCTGCTGTACGGGCAGCTGTGCATTCTCAGTCTCCTGTGCGAGCGGCTGTCCCTCGAGTGCGCGGAGGAGATTGCCACTCTTCACCGCATCCTCCGGCAGCTGCTGCAGGAGACTCTGCACAGCAGTCCGCAGCTTCGTACCGCCGAGCTGCTCCGCCGTCAGTTCATAGCGCTCCAAGATCTCTGTGAGTGCGGCATCGAGCCCCTCGTTCACATCGCCGTTCACGAGCGCGGTGTCCGTATTCACGAGAGCCGCCAGTGCCGCTA
Source organism: Selenomonas sp. oral taxon 126 (assembly GCF_001683335.1). Lineage (GTDB taxonomy): Bacteria > Bacillota > Negativicutes > Selenomonadales > Selenomonadaceae > Centipeda. The sequence goes on along the minus strand of NZ_CP016201.1, from coordinate 2,125,139 downwards.
CGACGGCAGTCGGAGCTGTGGACTCGTCTACGGACGCTGTCTTCTCTGTGCCGGGTTCAGACGATTTCTGACCGACGATTTTCGGCGTCTCTGCCGTCACATCCTGTGTGTCCTGCGACGGCGCAGTGCTCTCCGTCTGCGGCACTTTCGTCTGTGCTGCATCGGCGGAAGTCCCACGCGTCTCCGGTTTTGCCGCCTCTGCATCCATTCCCTTTTGCAGTGCGCCAAACGTATCGCTGAACGAATTCTTCCCTGAGGTTGCCTGCGCACGATTCCCCGCCGATCCGCTGCGCCCCTTCGGCGCGCCTGCCCCTGCGGAGATCCCATCAGCCTGTGTTACAGCCATGAGATTGCTTGCATTCATCTACACATCACCTCTTCTATTTTTTTATCGGAAGAAATTCATATTCTCTTAAATATTTTTTGGCATCGCACATTTCAGTGCGTCGCCAATATTCTCTGCACCAAAGAGCTGCATATCGTCGAACTTGCCTTGCAGCTGCCGATAGTTCTTCATCGGCAGAAGCGCCGCATGAAAGCCGAGCCGCCGTGCCTCGGCGACGCGCAGCTCCGCCTGCGAGACGGCGCGCACCTCGCCCGAGAGCCCGACCTCACCGCAGACGACCATATGCGGACGCGGCAGACGGTTCGCAAAGCTCGATGCCATTGCAACGCAGAGCGCGAGATCGGCGGCGGGCTCGTCGAGGCGGATGCCGCCCGCGACCTTGACGTAGACATCCGCCGCGCCGATGGGCAGCTTAACACGCTTTTCGAGCACGGCAAGGAGCAGCTGGATGCGCTTCACATCGACGGAGTCCGCCGTTCTGCGCGGCGGCTGATACGGCGTCGGCGCAACGAGTGCCTGCACCTCGACGAGCAGCGGACGCGTACCCTCCACCGTCGGCACGATGATCGATCCGCTCTCCATTGCGCGCTCGGAGAGAAAGAGCTTCGATGCGTCCGGCACATCGACAAGCCCGACGTCGCGCATCTCGAACAGACCAAGTTCGTTCGTGCTGCCGAATCGGTTTTTCACGGCGCGCAGGACGCGGTACTCGGCGTTGCGCTCCCCCTCGAAGTAGAGCACGGTGTCCACGATGTGCTCGAGGACGCGCGGTCCTGCGAGGCTGCCCTCCTTCGTCACATGACCGATGACAAATACCGCGATGCCCGCCGTCTTTGCAACGCGCATGAGCTCCATCGCGCACTCGCGCACCTGTGAGACGCTACCGGGCGCGCTCTCAATGTCTGGGCGGTACATGGTCTGGATGGAATCGATGATGAAGAGTGCGGGCTGCTCGCGCTCCACATGGGCGCAGATCGCATCGAGATTCGTCTCGCTGACGACGAGAAGGTCGTCTGCAATCGCCTGCAGACGATCCGCACGCATGCGGATCTGCCGTGCGCTCTCCTCCCCCGTCACATAGAGAACACGTTGTCCTGCGCGTGCAATATCCGCCGAAACGCGCAGCGTGAGACTTGACTTGCCGACGCCGGGATCGCCGACGATGAGCACCATCGAGCCGGGGATGACACCACCGCCGAGCACACGGTCAAGTTCCCCCGATCCGGTCGAGAAGCGCGGCAGATCCTCAACGGCAATCTCGCCGATTGCCTGCGGACGCTCCGCATTCCCCGTACCGACGCCCCTGCGCTCCTCTGCGGGCGGCGTGACAAGCTCCTCCACGAGGGAGTTCCATGCGCCGCAGCCGGGGCATTTCCCCATCCACTTGAGCGTATCATAGCCACAGTTCTGGCAGACGTATGCGGTCTTTTTCTTCTTTGCCATAAAACCCGATTCTTTCCAAAGAAAAGGGACTGTTTCGTTACAGTCCCTTCCATTTACTTATCAGAGCCCGCAGCACCGCACGGGCGAGCCAGTACAGCGACCAGCCCAGATTGAGGAGGAAATCCCCTGCTCTCCCCGCGCGTGTCGGCGGTGCCAAGACATTGACAGTCCGCTCATACTTCATGGTAGGATGCCTCTTTGTCACTCTTTGCGCGCTTGTTGCGGCTTGTATCCTTTTTTACAAAGTCAAGCCCGTCGCCGGACTTGCGCACGGAGATGACATCCCCCGCCGCAAAGTCACGCGCGAGAATACGCTCGGCGAGCTCGTCCTCAATGTTCTTCTGAATTGCACGACGCAGGGGACGCGCCCCGAATTTGACATCCGTCCCCTTCGAGATGAGCACATGCTTTGCCGAGGGGCTGATCTCGAGGTTAATCTCCTGCTCGGCAAGGCGCGCCTTCACGTCGCGCAGGAGGATGTCCACAATCTTCGTCAGCTCGGGCTCTCCCAGTGCATTGAAGACAATCATATCGTCTATGCGGTTGAGGAATTCCGGACGGAAGATCTTCTTGACCTCCTCCATGACGCGCTTCTTTGCACGCTCCTCATCCGTATCCTTCGCCTGCGCGCCGATGGAGAAGCCGATTGTGCCCGTCGTCGAGCGCAGATGGTTCGCTCCTGCATTCGAGGTCATTATGATGATCGTATTGCGGAAATCCGTGACTGTGCCCTGCCCATCCGTGAGACGTCCGTCCTCAAGCACCTGCAGGAGCATATGAAAGACATCGGGATGTGCCTTCTCCACCTCGTCAAAGAGGATGATGGAAAACGGCTTCTTGCGCACGGCATCCGTGAGCTGACCGCCCTCCTCGTAGCCGACGTAGCCCGGAGGCGCACCGACGAGACGCGCCGTCGTATGCTTCTCCATGTACTCGGACATATCGAAGCGGATAATCGCCTCCTCCGAGCCAAATACGGACTCCGCGAGTGCCCGCGCAAGCTCCGTCTTTCCTACGCCCGTCGAGCCAAGGAAGAGGAAAGAGCCGATGGGGCGGCGCGGATCCTTGACCCCCGCACGCGCGCGGCGCACCGCCTTCGAGACGGCGCGCACCGCCTCGTCCTGACCGATGACGCGACGCCCGATATGCTTTTCGAGTGCGAGGAGACGATCGGACTCCTTCGCCGCGATCCGTTGGACGGGAATGCCCGTCCACTGCGCGACAACAGCAGCAATATCATCCTCTGTCACCACGATCTCCGTCCGCTGATCCTCGCCGCGCCGCGATGCCTCAAGCTGGGCGCGCAGTTCCTGTTCACGATCGCGCAGCTCCGCCGCCGCCTCATAGTCCTGCCCGCTGATTGCCGCATCCTTCTGCCGGACGATCTCCGTGATCTCCGCGCGCAGACCCGCAAGCTGATCCGTTCCGCCCGTGTTCTTCATGCGCACGCGCGACGCCGCCTCGTCGATGAGGTCAATGGCCTTGTCCGGCAAGTATCGGTCTGTAATGTAGCGCTTCGAGAGGCGCACTGCCGCACGCACGGCATCATCCTCAATACGTGCGCGGTGGAACTCCTCATATTTGCTGCGCAGACCAAAGAGAATCTGCTCTGCATCCTCCTCGGCCGGCTCCTCGACCATGACGGTCTGGAAACGGCGCGCGAGTGCGGAGTCCTTTGCAAAATGCTTCTTGTACTCGCTGAGCGTCGTTGCACCGATGATCTGCATCTCGCCGCGCGCAAGCGCAGGCTTCAGAATATTTGCCGCATCAAGAGAGCCCTCGGCTCCGCCTGCGCGGATGAGCGTATGGATCTCGTCGATGAAGAGGATGATGTTCTTCGCCTTGATGACATCGTCCACGACATTCTTGAGCCGCTCCTCGAATTCGCCACGGTACTTTGTCCCCGCTACGAGCGCCGTCATCGACAGCGTGACGACACGCTTGTCCTCGAGCAGAAACGGCACCTCGCCGTCTGCGATGCGCTGGGCAAGCCCCTCTGCAATCGCGGTCTTTCCGACCCCCGCCTCCCCGAGGAGAATGGGGTTATTCTTCGTACGCCGTGCGAGAATCTGGATCACGCGGTCGATCTCCGCCGCACGCCCGATGACGGGATCGAGCCCGCCCGTCCGCGCAACACCGATCAGATCGCGCCCGAATTTCTTGAGTGATGCAGGCAGTCCCTTCGCGCCGCCCTTATTCGGCTTTCTACGCGTGGACTTTTCCTCCTCTGCGTCGCTCATGCGCTCGAGCACCTCGCTCTGCAGCTCCTCGATGTCGACATCCAGCTCCTCGAGCGTATGGACGGCAGTGCCCTCCGCCTCTGTGAGCAGACTGAGCAGGATGTGCTCCGTCGTCACGAAGGAACGCTCCTCGCGGGCGGTGTCGATTGCGCCCTGCATGACGCGCTGGGCGCGGCGTGTGTAGTACGGCACGTCCTCGGCCGGGTGCAGGACATCCTGAAACCCGTCCGAATTGCGAATCACCTGCTCCGCGCTGTCATAATCCGCGCCGAACTTATCCAGCACCTCCGCCGCAATCGTGTCGCGCATGTGCATGATCCCCAGCAGAAGCTGGCCTGTTCCGATGTACCCCTTGCCACGCCGCTGCGCAATATACTGTGAAAACTCTACGGCTTTAATCGCCGCCTGTGTAAAAAATTGACGGTAGTTCAAGCTGTCCCCCTCCTCATCCCTGCGTTCGATATTTTTGTAAGATCGCGCGCACACGCGAAGCACGTATGGCGCTGATTTCCCCCGTGGATAGATTTTCGTTTTCTGCCGTATACTTGAGCGCACCGTCGCGTGCTGCAACGATGATCTCCGCATAGCAGTCCGGTGTCACCTCTTTGATGATCCCCCGGTCAATGCCGTAGCGCACGCGCGAAACGAGAGCGAAGAGCTCCTGCTCCGTCAGCGAGCGCGCATAGGACAGGATGCCATAGGCACGCCATACGCCATCCTCGATGCCGTCCTTCCCGAAGTAGGAAAGAGCCTTGCGTGCGCGCCGCTCATGTGCGGCGATCTCTCCTGCAGCCGTCTGCAAATTCTCGATCATCTCCGCCTCTGAGTAACCGAGGGTGAGCTGATTGGAAATCTTGTAGAAATGTGCCCCCTCGCCAATCCCCTCGAGCGGGTGCACAGCAAGTCCAAGCTGCGGCGATGTATTGACAATGTTCTCGATGTTGCGCGTGTAGACCAGCCCGGGCAGATGCAGGATGACCGAGGCGCGCAGCCCCGTCCCGAGATTGGTCGGATATGCCGTCAGGTACCCCATCGTCTCATCAAAGGCGAGATCAAGGCGCTCCTCGATATAGTCATCCACGCGTGACGCTGTCTCAAATGCCTGCGTGAGCGAAAGCCCCGGCGTCATCGACTGAATCCTGAGATGGTCATCCTCATTGACGAGAATACTGATGCGCGTATCGGCGCTGATGTATGCGAGCCGATGCGGCTGCACCTCGGCAAATTTCTCACTGACAAGCCGCTTCTCGATCAGCACCTCACGCTGCAGGGCAGTGAGCTCATCGAGTGCGATGCGGTCAAACGGCTGCCCAAGCTCCGCCCCAAGTCCCGCAAGGACAGGGTCAAGCGTCTCCTGAATCTGAGCCAGCTGCGCGAGGTTCGCACGCCCCGGGAAGGGCAGCGATACGAGATTGCGTGCCAGCCGCACGCGGCTCGAGATCACGACATCGCTGTCCGCGCCCTCCGTGCCGAACCACGAGAGCCGACTGCTCCGAAGGAGCTCATCAACTGCCATAGGGCTGCTCCTCCATACGGCTCTCGAGACTGCGAATCCGATCGCGGTACTCAGCAGCCTTCTCGTACTCCTCGCGCGCCACCGCCTCCTTCAGGCGTGCACGCAGCTGCTCCGCCTCCTGACGGAGCATGATCGA